>NZ_JBSHAP010000004.1:0-64951 GCF_053611565.1 Kitasatospora sp. NPDC054795 | reverse complement strand
CTGGCCCAGCAGGAGACCACCCAGCAGCGCGAAGCCGCCGAGGCCTACGCCGACCGCGTCCGCACCGAGGCCGAACAGCACGCCACCGACCTCACCGAACGCACCGCGGCCGAGACCGCCGAGGTTCGCGAGGCGGCCGACCAGCACTCCGCCGAGGTCCGCGAGGCCGCCGAGCAGCACGCGGCCGAGGTCCGCGAGGCCGCCGAGCAGCACGCGGCCCAGGTCCGCGAGGCCGCCGAGCAGCACTCCACCGAGGTCCGCGAGCAGGCCGACGCCTACGCCGACGAGCAGCGCACCACCGCCGACACCTACGCCGCGCAGACCCGGACGGAGGCCGAGCAGGCCGCCGCGCAGCTCCGGGCCCTGGCCCAGCAGGAGACCACCCAGCAGCGCGAAGCCGCCGAGGCCTACGCCGACCGCGTCCGCACCGAGGCCGAACAGCACGCCACCGACCTCACCAAGCGCACCGCGGCCGAGACCGCCGAGGTCCGCGAGGCGGCCGACCAGCACGCGGCCCAGGTCCGCGAGGCCGCCGAGCAGCACTCCACCGAGGTCCGCGAGCAGGCCGACGCCTACGCCACCGAGCAGCGCACCGCCGCCGAGGAGTCGCTGGAGCGCGCCGAAGCCACCGCCGAGCAGCGCCGCGCCGAGGCCACCAAGGACGCCAAGGCCACCCGCGAGAAGGCCGCCGCCGAGCTGGCCCTGGCCAACGAGCAGGCCTCGACAGTCCGGGCCGAGGCCGGCCGCGAGCTGTCCGAGGCCCGCGCCACCGCCGACGGCATCCGGGCCGAGGCCACCGCCGAGCTGGAGCAGGCCAAGGCCGACCGCGCCGAGCTGATCTCCGCCGCCAAGGCCGAGGGCGCCGAGCTGGTGGCCGTCGCCGAGGAGGAGGCCGCCGAGGTCCGCCAGGCGGTGGCGGGCATGCACGAGGCCGCCGCCGAGCAGATCGCCGCGCTCAGGGCCGCCGCCGAGCAGGAGGCCGCCGAGGTCCGCGAGGCCGCCGAGCAGGACGCCACCGAGCTGCGCGTCCTCGCCGAGCGGGAGACCACCGAGTTGCGGGAGCTGGCCGAGCGGGAGACCACCGAGCTGCGGGAGTCCGCCGACGCGTACGCCGCCGAGCTGCGCAGCCTGGTGGAGCGCGAGAGCGCCGAGCAGCGCGAGCTCGTCGACCGCGAGACCGCCGACCTGCGGGCCCGTACCGAGGCCGAGACCACCGCCCTGCGCGAACAGACCGAGCTGGAGCTGGCCGCCGAGCGGGAGGCCACCGAGAACGAGCTCGGCCGGCAGCGCGCCGAGGCCCTGGCCTACGACGAGCGGCTGCGCGCGGACGCCGAGGCCGAGCTGCGCGCCGCCCAGGAGGCCGCCGAGCAGCTGCGCGCCGACGCCGGGGCGCAGGCCGCCCGGACGGTGGCCGAGGCCGAGGCCCAGGGTGCCCGCAGCATCGCCGACGCCGAGGAGCTGTCCGCCGGTCTGCGGGCCGAGGCCGAGGAGTACGCCCTCGCCACCCGCACCCTGGCCGACGAGTACGACTCCGCCACCCGCTCCCGCGCCGACGACTACGACGCCAAGACCCGGGAGGCCGCCGAGCAGTTCGACAGGGCCACCCGCGAGCACGCCCAGTCCGTCCTGGAGAAGGCCTTCGCGGACGCCGAGGCGCTCGGCGAGGACGCCCAGACCACCGCACTGGCGACCACCGCCGCCGCGGAGGAGCAGGCGGACGCGATGGTCGCCGCCGCCCGCAAGGAGGCCGGCCGGCTGGTCGCCGCCGGCGAGGCGGCCGGTCAGGCCGAGGTCGAGAAGGGCCGTTCCGACGCGGACGCCCTGCTCGCCGAGGCCCGCCGGGACGCGACGGCGATCCGCGAGCGCGCCGAGGAGCTGCGCGAGCGCACCGACGCCGAGGTCGAGGCCCTGCACGAGCGCGCCCGCAAGGAGAACGCGGCGGCCATGAAGTCGGCCGGCGAGCGGGTGGACGCGCTGGTGACGGCCGCCCAGGAGCAGCTGACCGAGGCCGAGGAGCAGGCGGTGGCCACCGTCGCCGAGGCCGAGGACCGCGCGGCGGCGCTGGTCGCGGCGGCCGAGGACCGCGCGAGCGAGCTGACCTCGGAGGCGTCCGCGGAGGCCAGCAAGGTCCGGCTGTCTGCCGTCCGCAAGGCGGAAGGCCTGCTGAAGGAGGCCGAGACCAAGCTCGCCACCTCCACGGACCGCGCCGAGTCGCTCATCGAGAAGGCCGAGGCGAAGCTGCGGTCGTCCGAGAGCGAGGCCGAGGAGCGGCTGGACCGGGCCTCCACCGAGGCGGAGAAGCGGCTGCGGGACGCCGACGAGGCCGCGGACGAGCAGATCGAACTGGCGAAGGCGGAGGCCGAGCGGCTGCTCGCCGAGGCGACGGCCGAGGCGAAGCGGGTCACCGACGAGGGCCGGCGCGAGCTGGACGAACTGGTGCGCCGCCGCAAGGACATCAACACCGAGATCTCCAGGGTCCAGGACGTGCTGTCCGCCCTGGAGGCGTTCGAGGCGCCGGCGCCGGTCGCCCAGGCCAACGGGGGAAGCAGCACCAAGAAGGACGGGGGCGCCAAGGCCGGTGCCGGAGTTGGCTCCCCCCGGTCGGGTGGCAATCGCTCCAAGAGCGCACCACCCGATTGAGCGGACATTGGCGGTCATTGTCCGTGAGAGAACGGCATATCGCCGTCGACACTCCGGTACCGTGTCAGGATTCCCTCAACCACCTCAGCGGTTTGACGACAGGAAGCCCAGAACCCCATGAGCGACAGTCACTCCCCTCACGGCTTCGACCTGGTGCGCCGTGGGTACGAGCGCGCCCAGGTCGACGAGCGGATCACCAAGCTGGTGGCCGACCGTGACAGTGCCTTGACCCGGATCAGTGCGCTGGAGAAGCGCATCGAGGAGCTCCACCTGGAGACCCAGTCCGCCCAGGCGGCGGTCGTGGAGCAGGAGCCCTCCTACGCCGGTCTCGGCGCCCGGGTCGAGAAGATCCTGCGACTCGCCGAGGAGGAGGCCAAGGACCTGCGCGACGAGGCGCACCGCGCCGCCGAGCAGCACCGCGAACTGGCCGAGGCCGCCGCCCAGCAGGTCCGCTCCGAGGCCGAGAACTACGCCAAGGACCGCAAGGCCAAGGCGGAGGACGAGGGGATGCGGATCGTCGACAAGTCCAAGAGCGACGCCGCCCAGCTGCGCGCCGAGGCCAACAAGGACGCCCAGAACAAGCGCGAGGAGGCGGACGCCCTCTTCGAGGACACCCGCACCAAGGCCGCCCAGGCCGCGCTGGAGTTCGAGACCAACCTGGCCAAGCGCCGCGAGCAGTCCGAGCGGGACCTGGCCGCCCGTCAGGCCAAGGCCGAGAAGCGCCTGGCCGAGATCGAGCACCGGGCGGAGCAGCTGCGCCTGGAGGCCGAGAAGCTGCGCACCGACGCCGAGCGCCGCGCCCGCCAGACCGTCGAGACGGCCCAGCGCCAGTCCGAGGACATCGTGGCCGACGCCAACGCCAAGGCGGACCGCATCCGCAGCGAATCCGAGCGCGAGCTGGCGGCCCTCACCAACCGCCGCGACAGCATCAACGCCCAGCTGACCAACGTCCGCGAGATGCTGGCGACGCTGACCGGCGCGGCCGTGGCCGCCGCCTCGCTGCCGACCGACGACACCCTGGGCGTGCCCGCCCAGCAGTCGCGCTGACGCACGCAGGCCCCAGCGGCACCGCAGGCCCTCACCCGCCCGGGTGAGGGCCTGTCGGCTTTCGCGCCGTCATCATCCCGGGCGCTTCCGGGCCGGTCGGGCGCGGGCCCTCACCTCGGATAGGCGCCGTCCGGCCGCTGGTAGCCGCTGCTGAGCTGGTTGCCGTCGTCGTCGGAGACGGTGCCGAACCAGGAGGTGCACCAGACCGACACCGAGTCCGGCCAGTACTGCACCTCGAAGGGGTGTCCGGGCCCGTAGTCGCCGTACGAGGTGACGATGAAGGTCTCCCCCGGGCGCATCCAGTAGTCCTCGCCGAGCGGTTCCAGGGTGAGCTCGACCAGCCCATCGCCCCGGTTGGTCACGGGCATCCGGCCGGTGACCTCCAGGGCGGAGAAGTCCCAGGCCGCCGCGTCCTGGCTCTCCTGACTCATCCGGCGGCCACCCGGGCGAGCAGGCTGCGCACGACGGTGTCGAAGGCCTCGGGCGCCTCCAGGGCGCTCAGGTGGCCCACCCCGGGCAGGACGGTCAGCTCGGCGTCCGGCCGGGCCCGCAGCATCGGCTCGGCCTCCTCGGGCGCCACCAGGGCGTCCTGGGCGCCCGCCACGACGGAGACCGGCACCCGCAGGGCGGCCAGGACGTCCAGGGCGTCCGGTCGGGCCGCCATGGCCCGCTGGGCCCAGGCGACGGCGGCCGGCGGCGCGGCGGCGACCATCGCCTGCACCCGCTCCACCAGGTGCTGCGAGTCGGGCCCGAGCTGCCCGGCCGCGACCTGCTCGTCGAGCAGCAGCCGCACGCTGTCCCGCGCGGTGACGGCGGCGGCGATCCGCTCCCGGTTGGCCCGTACCGCGTCGGTGTCGGCGGTGGCCCGGGTGTTGGCCAGCAGCAGGCCGGCCAGCCGGTCGGGGTAGCGGCGGGCGAAGGCCAGCGCCACGTAGCCGCCCATGGAGAGCCCGCCGACCACCGCGCGCTCGATCCCGGCCGCGTCCAGCAGCAGCGCGAGGTCGTCCGCGACCGGGTCCAGCGAGGGCTCGTCGGCGCCCAGCACAGTGCCGCCGAACCCCCGCTGATCGGGGGCGAGCACGCGCGCTTCGTCCCCGGTCAGGCCGGGCAGCGTGTCCAGTTGGGACGACCACATCGAGGCGTTCAACGGAAAGGCGTGCAGCAGCACGAGTGGTGTTCCGGTACCGCTCTCGCGGACCGACACTGCGGAGGGGAGCTGGGTCATGCGTCCAACCTATTCCGGCACGCCCGGCGGGCCCACTCAGCGGGCCGCGATACCCCCTTTGTCCTAGCCTGGCAAGGAAGTGAGGGAGCGCGAATGATCGAGTTGCACGACCTGACAAAACGTTACGGCAAGACGCTCGCGGTGGACCGGCTCAGCTTCCAGGTCCCTCAGGGTGTGGTGACCGGCTTCCTCGGCCCGAACGGCGCCGGCAAGTCCACCACCATGCGCATGATCCTCGACCTCGACCGCCCGACCGCCGGCCGGGTGACCATCGACGGCAGACGGTACGGCCAGCTCAGCGAGCCGCTCAAGTACATCGGCGCGCTCCTGGAGGCCAAGGCCGTCCACCCCGGCCGCACCGCCCGCGACCACCTGCTCTGGCTCGCCCAGAGCAACCGCATCCCCGTGCGCCGGGTGGACGAGGTGCTCGCCCTGGTCGGCCTCACCCCGGTCGCCCGCAAGCGGGCCCGCGGCTTCTCCCTCGGCATGGGCCAGCGCCTGGGCATCGCCTCCGCCCTGCTCGGCGACCCGGAGATCGTCATGTTCGACGAGCCGGTCAACGGCCTGGACCCGGAGGGCATCCTCTGGATCCGCAACCTGATGAAACGCCTCGCCGCCGAGGGCCGGACGGTCTTCGTCTCCTCCCACCTGATGAGCGAGATGGCCGTCACCGCCGACCACCTGGTGGTCATCGGCCGCGGCCGGCTGCTCGCCGACCTGCCGATGCCGGAGTTCATCCGGCGCAACTCCCGCTCCGCCGTACGGCTGCGCACCCCGGAGCCCGAGCGGCTGCTCGACGTGCTGGCCGAGGCCGGCCTGCGGCCCGAGCCGGGCCCGGACGGCTCCCACGAGGTGGTCAACGGGGACATCGCGCGGCTCGGCGAGCTGTTCGCCGGGCACGGCGTGGTGCTGCACGAGCTCAGCCCGCAGCAGGCCTCGCTGGAGGAGGCCTTCATGCAGATGACGGCCGACTCGGTGGAGTACCACGCGGGCGACGGACCGGGCCGGGACGCGGCCGGCGCGCCCACCGAGTGGGGCGCCGGCTGGAAGGCGGACGGCGCCCGGCAGACCACCACCGCACGGCAGGAGGAGAACTGAGATGGCGTCCTTCCCGGCTATCCTCCGCTCCGAGTGGACGAAGATCCGCAGCGTCCGCTCGACGGTCTGGACCCTCGCGCTGACCTTCGTCGTCACGGTCGGCATCGGCGCGCTGCTGTCCCTGCTCACCAACAACAACTTCACCGAGTTCCGCCGCGACGACCAGTCCCCGTTCGACGCCACCGGGACGTCCTTCTCCGGCATCATGCTCGGCGAGCTGGCGATCATCGTCTTCGGGGTGCTGGCGATCGGCAACGAGTACAGCAGCGGCATGATCCGGGTCACCCTGGCCGCCGTCCCGCAGCGCGCCACCCTGCTCACCGGCAAGGCGGCGGTGCTCGGCGCCCTCGCCCTCGTGGTCTCGCTGGTGACGGCCTTCGTCACCTTCTTCGTCGGCCAGTCGCTGCTCGGCACGCACTCCACCACGATCGGCGAGCCCAACGTGCTGCGGGCGGTGTTCGGGGCCGCGCTGTACCTGACGATGCTCTGCCTGTTCTCGGCCGGCGTCACCACGATGCTGCACAACCAGACGCTCGCGCTCGGCGTGCTGGTGCCGTTCTTCTTCCTGCTCTCGCCGATCCTCTCGGCGGTGCCGAAGGTCAAGACCCTGGCCCACTACTTCCCCGACTACGCGGGCTCGCGGATGCTGCTGGTGTACGAGCAGCACGGCCAGCCGTACGGGCCGTGGACCGGCTTCCTGATCTGCCTCGCCTGGACGGCCGCGGCGCTGGTCGGCGGTGCGCTGGTGCTCAAGAAGCGCGACGCCTAGCCGGACGCCTGGCGGGCCCCGGCCGGACCCCTCAGTACCGCGGAGCGCCGCGGCCTCGCAGGACGTTGGAGGCCCGGCGCTCCCGCGCTCCCCAGCAGGCGCGGTGCCAGTGCCGCCGGTCGTCCACTCCGGCGCCGTACTGCGGCCAGGCCACCACGTGGCCCATTCCCGGCGGGATCTCCTGGTCGCAGCCCGGGCAGCGGTAGAACCGCCCCGCCGTCCCGGCGACCGTCTGAACCACCCAGTCCTCGCCCTGGTAGCTCTCGGTGCGGCGCAGCGAACCGCCGACCGGGGCGGTCGGCTCTGCGCTCTCGTGCGGGGCGGCGCTCTTGATCCGGTTGCGGCGCGGCGACACGGCGGACTCCCTCTCCTCCTGGGCTCTGGATCGTTCCAGCCTACGGCCGGGCGGGCCCCCCGCACGGCCACTACCACGGCTCCGTCCGGCACTTCGGCGTTTTTGCCGAGATCCACCCGATCATCGGGGAAATCGGGAGTTCCGCGTGCCATTGGCACATGACATCGGATACCCACAAGGGGAGAAGGCGGGGCCCGCAGACCCTGCGCGCACCCGAGGAGGCCCAACGATGAGCAAGACCAGCGCCCGCGCCGAGAGCGGCCGGCCCGTCGGGATCCGGCCGGTCGCCCCCGGTCCGACGCTGACGTCCGTCCCCCCGGTCACGGCCGTCGTGGGCCGGCCGCTGCCGGCACCCCAGCGGGCGGGCGCGCTGCCGCCGTCCACCGGTCCGGTGCGGGTCGGCCTGTTCCTGCTGTCCGCGCAGTTCCCCGGGCAGAGCCACGGCGAGGCGCTGGAACGCACCGTCGAATCCGCCGTCGAGGCCGAACGCGCCGGGCTGGACAGCGTCTGGCTGGCCGAGCACCACTTCGTGCCGTACGGGGTCTGCCCGGACGCCGCCACGCTGGCCGCGATGCTGCTCGGCCGCACCCGCCGGATCGGCGTCGGCACGGCGGTCAGCGTGCTCTCCACCCGCCACCCGGTGGGGCTCGGCGAGCAGGCCGCGCTGCTGCACCTCACCTCCGGCGGACGGTTCACGCTCGGGGTGGGCCGCGGCGGGCCGTGGATCGACCTGGACGTGTTCGGCGGCGGCGTGGACGCCTTCGAGAAGGGCTTCCCGGAGCGGCTGGACCTGCTGCTGCGCTGGCTGCGCGGCTCCCGGGTGGGCGCGGACGGCCCGCAGTTCGCCTTCCCCGAGGTCGCCGTGGTGCCGCGGGCCACCGAACCGGTGCGGCGGCCGGGCCTGAGCAGCTGGCTGGGCCTCGGCGGGCGGACCGGCCCGGTGCGCTTCCCGCGCCAGCGCCGGGACGACGAGGGCCTCGGCGAGGAGCTCACCGCCTCCGGACGGCCGGTGGCCGGGCCGCCCGTGGTGGTCGCCTGCACCTCGCCGGGCGGGGTGCGGCTGGCCGCCGAGCGCGGCCTGCCGATGCTGCTCGGCATGCACTCCGGGGACGACGACAAGCTGCGGATGCTGGAGCTGTACCGGACCGCCTGGCTGGCCGCCGGGCGCGGCGAGGAGCAGCTGCGCCGGATCGGCCGACAGCACGTCGCGGCCGGGGTGGCCCAGGTCGACGACCGCGCCGCGGCGGCCCGGTCCACGCTGCTGAACGCGATGCCCGGCTGGTTCGAGTACGGGCTCGGCGCCCACCGCACCGTGGACGGCCGCGAGCGCAAGATGCGCGATCCGCGCCAGTACACCGAGCTGCTCTGCGACCTGCACGCGGTGGGCACCCCGCGGCAGTGCGCCGACCGGCTGCTGGCCACCGCCGAACGCACCGGCATCCGGCGCTTCGCCCTGCTCGCCGAGGGCAGCGGCGACCAGGAGGCGACCCTGCACAACATCGCCCGGCTCGGCTCGGAGGTGCTGCCGCAGCTGGGCTAGCCGCCGGCGGGGGGACAGGACCAGCGGGGGGCGTACCGGACGGGAAGACGTACCGGGCGGGGGACGGGCCCGGGCCGCCGCCCCTCCCCCCGCACCGGGGGACGGGGGCGGCCGGCGCCGCAGCGGGCCGCGGCGGGGTCAGCAGTCCCGCAGTTCCTCGGACTGGTTGAGCAGCTGCTCCCGGACCGAGGTGAAGCGGTCGTACCGCGCCTCGTTGGCGTCCGACGGCAGGAACACCGCGACCCGGTGACAGTTCTGGAAGGCCAGCCGAACCCCGAAGTGGCGCTGGAGAGCGCCCCGGATGGCGTCGCTGGCGAGCGCGCGCAGCAGCTGGCCGCGGGCCTGCTCGCTGGGCGGCGGCACCTGGTTGTCGGCGAAGTCGGTGCCGTCGACCTTCGCCTGGGCGACCAGCGAGCTGATCAGGTCCCAGGCGTAGGGCAAAGAGACGCGGACGCAGTCGACGAATTCCCGCTCGTCGACCTCGCCCCGCTCGGCCTTCTCCAGCAGGGCCGGTGAGACGTCGAGCGACATGGATTCTCCTCTCGCGGTCCACCCGCGCGGCGCCCGGGTGGTCGTGCGTAGGTCAAGCTCACAGTGAGGGTGGCGGATTCGCATGGGGTGTCCGGAACACCGAGGGACAGGGGTTTCCGGCACCTTCGCGACAGCGGCGGCACCACGGGACGTGACGTCCTGGACACCGAACGCGCTCAGCACAGCGTGGCAGTCAACGGCGCGGCAGGCCGGTCATTCCTGCGGATTGCTTCGGAAATATGTTGCGGTGCACCGGATTGGCCGGATCCCGTTGGATCGTTCATCTGAAGTCTCCATCCCCGTTGACAGCGATCCCGCGAGCGTGCCGTCACACACCGTAGCGACTTGAGGGTGGGGGCGCCAGACCTCGACGGGGCGGTGGCGGGACCGCCGGACCTCCATGTTGGCCGGGTTCGCGCTTTCTTCACCCAGCCGTCGCGGAATCGCATCAACTGGCCCCGGTGGGCTAGCGTGGTCGACCGTGCGTCTCGTAATTGCCCGCTGCTCAGTCGACTATGCCGGTCGGCTCTCCGCCCATCTGCCCTCCGCCACCAGGCTGATCCTGGTCAAGGCCGACGGCAGCGTCAGCATCCACGCCGACGACCGCGCCTACAAGCCGCTCAACTGGATGTCCCCGCCGTGCGCCGTCAAGGAGGCCGACGGGGTCTGGACGGTGGAGAACAAGGCCGGCGAGAAGCTCATCATCACGCTGGAGGAGGTGCTGCACGACTCGTCCCACGAGCTCGGGGTCGACCCCGGCCTGATCAAGGACGGCGTGGAGGCACACCTCCAGGAGCTGCTCGCGGACCGGATGGAGGTGCTCGGTGCCGGCTGGTCGCTGATCCGCCGGGAGTACCCCACCGCGATCGGCCCGGTCGACATCCTCTGCCGCGACGCCGACGGCGCCACGGTGGCCGTCGAGATCAAGCGCCGCGGTGAGATCGACGGCGTCGAACAGCTCACCCGCTACCTCGAACTCCTCAACCGGGACCCGCTGCTGGCCCCGGTCAAGGGCGTCTTCGCCGCGCAGGAGATCAAGCCGCAGGCCCGCGTCCTGGCCACCGACCGCGGGATCGGCTGCGTGGTGCTGGACTACGACGAGCTGCGCGGCATCGACGACGACAAGCTCAAGCTGTTCTGACCGCTCAGGACGGGCCCGGATTGGTCGGGCTGGGCGTGCTGCCCGGAGCCGTCGGCGACCCGGACGTGGTCGTCGGCGAGGCCGGGGTCGTCGCCGGGGACGACGGGCCGTGGCTCGTCACCGGCGACGGCGGCTGCCCGGTCTGCTGAGGCGGCTGCGGCTGACCCGGCTGCGGCCCCGGCGGCTGCTGGCCCGGTACGGGCGGCTGCTGCGGGGCCTGCGACCCGCCCGCCCCCGGCGAGGAGCTCGGCCTCCTCGTCGGCGAGGCGCTCGGCGAGTGCGAGGCACTGGCGCTCGCGGACGGCGCCGGGCTGTTCCCCTGCGTCGGCGCACCGGCCGGTCCGGCACCGGCCGTCGTCGGCCCGGCACTGCCGGACTGCTGCGGGAACGGCGGGTCCTGGGTGCCGCCGCCGTCCAGCCGACCGTTGTTGTGCGGGTCCTTCCCCCTGACCTCCTCCGGCCCGCTGAAGCTCATCGCCACCGCCGCGCCGAGGACCCCCAGGGTCAGCACCGCGGTGGAGACCACGGCCGCCCGCCGGCGCCTGCTGGACTTCAGGCGGGCCGGCACCCGGGCCGCGATCTTGCGGATCACCGGGGCGCGGCCGGGCGCCGCGGCGGGCGCGGCGGCCGGCAGCTGCCGGCCCTCGGCGCGCAGCAGGTCGAGCATCCGGCCTGCCGCGGCCACCCCGCGCTGCTCGCCCGCGGTGGCCCGCAGGGTGAGCGCGGTCTCCAGTTCGGCGACGGCCCGGGAGGGCTGCCGGACGCAGATCGCGTGCACGCCCGCCTCGTGGTGGAACCAGGCCTGGTCGACCGCCGAACCGGTGCGGCGGGCCGCCTCCAGACCGAGCTGGAGCACCCGCTCCCAGGCGCCCCAGCGCAGCGACAGCGCCAGCGCGGGCGCCGCCGCCCGGGCGAGCCGGACCACCGCGTCGTGCCGTCCGGCGGTGCGGTCGGCGAGCAGCACGCCGACCATCACCTCGGCCTCGGCGGCGACCTGTTCCAGCGTCACCGAGCTGTGCCCCACCCACCAGGCGAAGTGCTGGGCGGCCCCGTCGACGGAGCCCCGGGCGGGCCAGTGCGGGACGAGCAGGTCGAGCGCGCCGGCGGTCAGCCGGTGGTGCCCGCCGATGGACACCGCCAGTCCGGCGTCGGCGAGTTCGGCGAGGGCGGCCTCGCCCTGCCCGACGTCGATCAGCGCCGGCAGGTGCGGCGCGGTGGGGCACTCGCCGCCGAGCGCGACGGCGAGCCGCAGCACGGCCTGCGCGGGCTCGCTCAGCCCCTCGGCGAGCCGGACCGCGGGCGAGGCGGTCTCCGCCACCGAGGGCAGCGGGACGGTGAGCCGCAGCGCGTTCTCCCGGATCGCCGGGTCCTCGTCGTGGACGGGCTCGTCGACGGCCCCGAAGACGTCCATCCGGTCGTCCTCGGCGGCCACCAGCGCGTCCACCGAGACGTCCCGCTGGCGCAGCAGCGCGGCGGCCTGGACGAAGCGCAGCGGCAGGCCCTCGGACTCGAACCAGAGGTCCACCGCCCAGGCCTTCTCGGTGACGTCCAGCGGCCGCCCGGCCAGCCGGGCGGTGAGGGCCAGGCACGCGGAGCGGGAGAGCCCGGCCACCAGGTGGTCCTGGAGCCGGGAGCCGGGCGGCAGCGGCGGGCCGTCCGGGGCGGCGGAGATCAGGAAGGCGCAGCCGGGGGCGGCGGCGAGCAGCTCCTCCAGCTCGGCGCCGGAGGGCTCGGCGGCGTCGATCACCACGATCGCGCCGACCTCGGCGAGGTGGACGGCCAACTGCCCGGGGTCGGGGCGGTATCCGGGGGCGTGGTGGGTGGCCGCGAAGAGGTCCTGGAGCAGGTCGGCGCCGGTCCGGCGGTGGCCGCAGAGCTGCACCACGCCGCCGGGCGCGAGGTCGGCGGCGGCCTCGGCGACGGCCGACAGCAGCGCGCTGCGGCCCGAGCCGGCCTGGCCGACCAGGCGTATCGAGCGGCCCTCGGCGAGCAGGGCGAGCAGTTCGGCGGTGTCGGTCTCGCGGTCGAGCATCGGCAGATCGGCGGGCCCGGCACCGAGCGCGAGCGGGCCGACCGCGCGGCCGACGCCGCCGACCGGACCACGGGCGGGCTCGCTGCGTCCGGTCCGGCGCGGACGGGGCCGCCACTCCTCGGGACAGGTCCTGGCCTCGGAGCCGTCCGGGGCGCCGACGCCCACCAGCAGGGCGCCGGAGACCAGTTCGCCGCCGCGGGTGCGAACGGCCTCCTGCCGGAACTCCCCGGATGGCTGTGCCACGTTCTGCTCCGCATCGTGCTCGGCCGTCGGCGCCCCGCGCCGCCCGGCTGACGTCCCGGTGGCGGCCGCGGCCGGGCTGGAGGCAGCCCCGGCGGCCGTCTTCTGACGGGCAGACTCTTGCACATCCGGCCCCGGCCGTGCAGAGCGGTCCGTGGCCGACGGCCGGTCCGCGGCGCTGACCAGGGGCGTTACGCGGACGGACCGGGGGTGCGCAGGCGCACGGTCCCGGCGCGCGGCGCGGTGGGGGCCGTGGGTCCGCGGGAGTTAGAGAGTGACCCCGTGCGCCTCGGCGGCGCCGTCGACGGCCAGGATGCGGTGCAGCTTGGTGGCCACCAGCAGCCGCTGCAGCTGGGCCGGGACGGAGCGCAGCACCAGTCGGCGGCCGATCCGGCCGGCCCTCCGGTGGGTGCCCATGATCACGCCGAGCCCGGTGGCGTCCCAGAACTCCAGCCGGCCGAGGTCGAGTACGAGGTCGCCGAGGCCGCCGTCCACGGCCTGGTGCAGCCGGGACCGCGCGTCGGCGGCGGTGCGCACGTCGAGGCGGCCTTCGATGGCCAGCGCCGTGTGGTCGCCGGTGATGCGCATGCTCTCCTCCTTCGCCTGGACGGCCTGGTGCGGGGCGGGTCCGCCCCGGCCGTGCCGGGAGCGGGAGTGGGGGGTGCATACGGGCGGGCCGAAGCCCCACACCCGGACCCGGGCGGAATGCCGGGTTCCCTCATCTGACGGTGAACCGGCTCCGCAGGTTGCTGGTTTTGGCCAGATCTGAAGCAACTTCACCCGTCCGAGGGAATATACGCAGGTCGGCCCCACACCTACGCTCGATTACCGCCCAAATCACCCGTCTGCGGCACCCGGGGTGAGGAAACTCACCCGGCCCTGCGGGGCGGGCCGTACGATGCTCCGATCGCACGGCCCGGCCGGTCGATCAGCCCTGCCGGCTCACTTGCCCTCGTACGGGTAGAAGCCGCGGCCGCTCTTGCGGCCCAGGTCACCGGCGGTGACCATGCGGGCCATGATCTCCGGCGCGGCGAACTTCTCGTCCTGGGTCTCGGTGTAGATGTTGCGGGCGGCGTCCAGCAGGATGTCCACGCCGGTCAGGTCGGCGGTCTGGAGCGGGCCCATCGCGTGGCCGAAACCGAGCCGGCAGGCGGTGTCGATGTCCTCGGCGGTGGCCACGCCCGACTCGTACAGACTGGCGGCCTCGACGACCAGCGCGGTGATCAGGCGGGTGGTCACGAAGCCGGCCACGTCGCGGTTGACCACCACGACCTCCTTGCCGACGCCCTCGGCGTAGGCGCGGGCGGTGGCCAGCGTCTCGTCGCTGGTCTTGTAGCCGCGGACCAGCTCGACCAGCTTCATCATCGGGACGGGCGAGAAGAAGTGGACGCCGACGACCGACTCCGGGCGCCCGGTGGCGGCGGCGATCCGGGTGATCGGGATGGCGGAGGTGTTGGAGGCCAGGACGGCGCCGTCCTTGGCGAGCTTGTCGAGCTCGCGGAAGACGCTCTCCTTGACCTCCAGCTTCTCGAACACGGCCTCGACCACGATGTCGGCCTCGGCGACGGCGCCCAGGTCGGTGGTGGTGGTGATCCGGCCCAGCGCGGCCTCGGCGTCCTCGGCGCTCAGCCTGCCCTTCGCGACGAACTTCTCGTAGGAGGCGCGGATGCCGGCCAGGCCCCGCTGGAGCGCCTCCTCGGTGACGTCCCGCAGCACCACCGGGTGACCGGCCTGCGCGGACACCTGGGCGATGCCGGCGCCCATCAGGCCGGCACCGATCACGGCGATCTGCTTGCTGGACGCATTGCTCATGGCTGGGTCTCCCGATGCCGTCGCCGCCCCGCGGGCGGGCCCTGAAGGCGGCTCAGGGCAGGGGTCGCCGCCAGAGAGCCGCATCGCTCGTTTTTCCGGGACTCTAATGCCCAAATCCCCCGTGCAATAGCAATCGGGAGTGTGATCTGCAACCGACCTAAAACAGGTGATCAGACGGTCAGTCCGAGGTCCTGCGCCAGGATCGCCGCCTGTACCCGGCTGCGCAGCCGCAGCTTCGCCAGGATCCGGCTGACGTGCGTCTTGGTGGTCGCCTCCGCCATCTCCAGCCG
The DNA here is from genome assembly GCF_053611565.1 of Kitasatospora sp. NPDC054795. NCBI lineage: Bacteria > Bacillati > Actinomycetota > Actinomycetes > Kitasatosporales > Streptomycetaceae > Kitasatospora > Kitasatospora sp. NPDC054795. The sequence continues at coordinate 50,231 of NZ_JBSHAP010000004.1, read as the reverse complement.
GGCCGCGATCTCCCCGTTGGACATCCCGGCCCCGATGCAGGCCAGCACCTCCCGCTCGCGGCCGGTCAGCGTCCCCACCGCGGCCCGGGCCTCCGGTCCGACCGGCCGCTCGGGGCGGGCGAAGGCCCCGATCAGCCGTCTGGTCACCGAGGGCGCCAGCATCCCGTCCCCGCGCGCCACCGTGCGGATGCCCTCGATCAGGGTGTCCGCCTCCAGGTCCTTGAGCAGGAACCCGGACGCGCCGGCCCGCAGCGCACCGTAGACGTACTCGTCCAGGTCGAAGGTGGTCAGCACGAGCACCTGGCCGGCCCCGGCGGCGACCACCTCGCGGGTCGCCGAGACGCCGTCCAGCCGGGGCATCTGCACGTCCATCAGCACCACGTCCGGCCGCAGCTCCAGGGCCAGCCGGACAGCCTCCTCGCCGTCCGCGGCCTGCCCGACCACCTCGAACTCCGGCTCGGCGCGCAGGATCATCACCAGCGCCGCCCGTACCGCCGCCTGGTCCTCCGCCACCAGCACCCGGATCGTCATGCCCGCCCCTCGTTCCCCTGGGCGCGCGGCAGCACCGCGCGCACACTCCAGTACCCGCCCTTCGGCCCGGCCTCGAAGCTGCCGCCGAGCAGCCCGGCCCGTTCCGCCATGCCCACCAACCCGGCCCGGGCACCGGGCAGTTCACGGCCCGGACCGCCCCGGTACGGGCTGTCGACCGAGATCCGCAGTTCCTCCGGCGCGAACTCCAGCCGCAGGCTGACCAGTCCTGGCCCGGCGTGCTTGAGGGCGTTGGTCAGGGACTCCTGGACGATCCGGTACGCGGCCAGCCCGACCGGCACCGGCACCTCCCCGCGCTCGCCGCGCTCGTCCAGCGCGAAGTCCAGCCCGACGTCCCGGCCGGCCGCCCTGGCCTTGGCCAGCAGGGCGTCCACCGCGGCCAGGTCGGGGGCCGCGTACGACTCGTCCACCTCTCCCCCGCCGCTGTCCCGGAGCAGTCCGATCATGCGACGCATTTCGGCCAATCCCTGGACGCTGTTCTCCCGGATCACCGCCAGCACCTCCACCAGGGGATCGTCCTGGGGCAGGTTCCGGCGCCGGGCCACCGACTGCGCACCGGTGGCGTGGATCGCGATCGCCGACAGGTGGTTGGCCACCACGTCGTGCAACTCCCTTGCCATCCTGGCCCGTTCGGCGCCGATTGCCTCCCGCCGGTCCATCTCCGAGAGCAGCGCGGTCTGTTCCGCCCGTAGCCGCTCGGCCTCCGCCTCCTGCCGGTGCTTGCGCACCACGTCGCCGCTCCACACCGGGCCCAGGAAGACCAGTGTGCTGACCACCACGATCAGCAGCGCCAACGAGGTGCCGCCGTAGACCGCCGCCAGGGTGGACAGCGCCAGCACCGTGGCCCCGCCGGACAGGTGCAGCACCCGGGACATCCGCGGGGTGCCGTAGACCACCGCCGCGTACAGCAGGTCGGTGTACATGATCAGCGTGGCCACCAGGTTGCCGGCGAACACGCTCGCCGCGAAGGCCAGCCCGCCGAGCGACACCGCGAGCACCGGCCTGGTCCGCCGGACCAGCTCCAGCCCGGCCATCACCAGCAGCGTCGGCACCACCGCCCACGGCGGCACCCGGTCGGCCCGGTCGTACACCCCGAAGGCGATCAGCACCGCACCGCCGAGCAGCCCGGCGAGGGCGATCAGCTGGTCCTGTCGGCGCGGGGGGAGCGCGGGGAACGGGAGGGGCACGTCCCCATCCCATCATCCCCGGCGGCCGGCCCGGCTCCGGTCCACGAAGGAGCCCGCTACATCGAAAGGTGCAGGCCGGTACGGCACCGCGCGACGACGACACCGGCACGCCCCCGCACGAGGCTGGAAGCACCACCGAAACGTCCGGGAGCAGAACGTGATCGTCACCCTCATCGTCGCGGCCGAGATCTCCTTCTGGATCCTGCTCGGCCTCGGACTGACCGCCCGCTACCTGCTCCGGTGGCGCCGCACCAGCACCGCGCTGCTGGTCGGCCTGCCGGTGGTGGACCTCACCCTGTACGCCCTCACCGTCCTCGACCTGCGCGGCGGCGCCACCGCGAGCTGGACGCACGCCCTGGCCGCGAGCTACGCGGGCTTCTCGATCGGCTACGGCCCCTCGCTGGTCCGCTGGGCCGACCGGCACTTCCTGCACCGTTTCGCCGGCGGCCCCAAGCCGCTGCCCTCACCCAAGTACGGGCCGGAGCGGACCAGGTACGAGTGGCAGATCGCCGGCCGGACCGTCGTGTCCGCCGCGGTCACGCTGAGCCTGATCACCCTGCTCGTCCCGCTCTCCGCGGGCTCCGCCCACTTCGGCACCTTCCTCCAGTGGTACCTCAAGCTGGGCATCGCCGCCGTGGTCAACGTGATCGTGGCCGGCTGCTACTCGCTCTGGCCCAAGCAGCCGCCGGCCGGCGTGGTGGTCGAGGACGGCCGGGTGGTCACCGGGAAGACCCTCGCCGGCAGCGCCCCCGACCGCACCCCGGCCGACCGGCCCTGAACCGTCGAGGGCCCGTCCTCGGACTCCCGCGGGGGAGCAGTCCGAGGACGGGCCCTCGGCATGTTCCTAGCGGTTCTCGCCCGGGACCCAGAGCACGTCCCCGCGCTCCTTGTTGGCCACCCGGGCCAGGATGAACAGCAGGTCGGACAGCCGGTTGAGGTACTTCGCGGTCAGCGGGTTGACGCTGTCGCCGTGCTCCTCGATCGCCGACCAGGTCGAGCGCTCGGCCCGCCGCACCACCGTGCAGGCCAGATGCAGGTGGGCCGCCCCGGGCGTACCGCCGGGCAGGATGAAGCTGCGCAGCTTCTCCACCCGCGCCAGGTACTCGTCGCAGTCCGTCTCCAGCCGGTCGATGTAGGACTGCAGCACCCGCAGCGGCGGGTACTTCGGGTCCTCCACCACCGGGGTGGACAGGTCGGCGCCGACGTCGAACAGGTCGTTCTGGACCCGGACGAGCACCGCCGTCATGTCCTGCGGCAGCTCACCGACGGCCAGGGCCACGCCGATCGCGGCGTTGGCCTCGTTGGCGTCCGCGTACGCGACCAGTCTCGGATCGGTCTTGCTGGTCCGGCTCATGTCGCCGAGCGCGGTGGTGCCGTCATCGCCGGTACGGGTGTAGATGCGCGTCAGATTGACCATGCGGCCAGAGTAGCCGCCGGGTTAGGCGCCGTTAACCCCGCCTCGGAAGGTCCCCGGGCGTGTCGGCAGGCCGCTGCGCGGCATCGACCCTCCCCCAGCCTCCGGCCGGGGGCACCCCCGTCCGAGGGCCCCGTCGCTACGCGACATTGACCCTCTGGCCGGGCGGGGCGGCCTCCAGCCAGGCCAGGAAGCCGGTCAGCGCGTCCTCGCTCATCGCCAGCTCCAGCGGCGCCCCGTTGTGCAGGCACCGCAGCACCACCGAGCCGGACAGCAGCGCCAGCTCCTCCTGGCCCTCCGGGTAGCGCCGGCCGAGCACCTCGATCTCCCGGCGCGGCAGCACCTTGCGCGGCCGCGGGGCGTACGAGAAGACCCGGAACCACTCGATCGAGTCACCGCTGTACCGGCCGATACCAAAAACCCACCCCTTGCCGTCGGTCGGGGGGACCGGAGCTGAGGTGGGTTTGCCGTTCTCGTCGAGGTCGGGCTGCGTCGAGGCGTCGGCCGGCATTTTGAGCCGGTAACTGCAGTCGAAGGTGCCGCCGACCCGCTGGATCAGGCGGCGCCGGACGGCGAAGGCCATCAGCCCGATCACACCCAGGGCCACGACCGCCGCACACACCACAAGCGCGAGGACCATGCTCACCCACCTCCTCGCTACCCGCGTTCCCCGTAGCGGTCGTATCAAGCGACCGCGCTGACCTACCAACTACGACGACAGTCCCGGGGTCACGCTCACGCGTCCCCGGGACCGTCGGTCGACCCCGCCAAGCCGGGGTCCGGCGCACTCAGACGTGGGCCTTGAGGCCGCGCGCCGCGAACAGACGGACCTCGGCGCGCCGCTCGGCGTGCTCGTCCAGGCCCGACTTGGCCTTCTCCAGTGCGCGCTCGGCACGCGCGACATCGATCTCGTCCGCCAGCTCGGCGATCTCCGCGAGCAGAGACAGCTTGTTGTCGGCGAAGGAGATGAAGCCGCCGTGCACCGCGGCGATCACGGTGCCGCCGTCCACCGTGCGGATGGTGACCGGACCGGTCTCCAGCACGCTCAGCACCGGGGTGTGGCCCGGCATGATGCCGGTGTCACCGGAGGCCGTACGGGCGACGACGATGGTGGCCGCACCGGACCACACCTTGCGGTCGGCTGCGACCAGCTCGACGTGCAGCTCAGCCAACGTGGGCTCCTAGGCTCATGCAACGCCCGATTACTCGGGAGTTTCGGTAAGAATAACGGCCCCGCGCCCCCGGCATGAAACCGGCGGCACGGATTTGACCGGAATCACAGCCGATGTGCCGCGAGGGGTGGTCCCCAGGCTCGGGGGCCACCCCTCACGGTCACGCACAGCTGCTACCGGCCGCGATTACTTCTTCGCCAGCTCGGCGGCGTTCTTCTCGAGGTCCTCGATGCCACCGCACATGAAGAAGGCCTGCTCCGGGACGGAGTCGTACTTGCCGTCCGCGATCGAGTTGAAGGCCTCGATGGTCTCGGACAGCGGCACGGTCGAACCCTCGACACCGGTGAACTGCTTCGCCACGTAGGTGTTCTGCGAGAGGAAGCGCTCGATGCGGCGGGCACGGTGCACCGTGACCTTGTCCTCCTCGGACAGCTCGTCGATACCGAGGATCGCGATGATGTCCTGGAGGTCCTTGTACTTCTGCAGGATCCCCTTGATACGGATGGCCGTGTCGTAGTGGGTCTGCGCGATGTACCGCGGGTCGAGGATGCGGGACGTGGAGTCCAGCGGGTCGACGGCCGGGTAGATGCCCTTCTCCGAGATCGGGCGCGACAGAACGGTCGTCGCGTCCAGGTGGGCGAAGGTGGTGGCCGGCGCCGGGTCGGTCAGGTCGTCCGCGGGGACGTAGATCGCCTGCATCGAGGTGATCGAGTGACCGCGGGTCGAGGTGATGCGCTCCTGCAGGAGGCCCATCTCGTCGGCCAGGTTCGGCTGGTAGCCCACCGCGGAGGGCATGCGGCCGAGCAGGGTCGACACCTCGGAACCGGCCTGGGTGAACCGGAAGATGTTGTCGATGAAGAGGAGCACGTCCTGCTTCTCGACGTCACGGAAGTACTCCGCCATGGTCAGCGCGGACAGCGCGACGCGCAGACGGGTGCCCGGCGGCTCGTCCATCTGGCCGAAGACCAGCGCGGTCTTGTCCAGAACGCCCGAGTCGACCATCTCGTCGATGAGGTCGTTGCCCTCACGGGTGCGCTCGCCGACACCGGCGAACACCGACACACCACCGAAGTTCTCGGCGACGCGGTAGATCATCTCCTGGATCAGAACGGTCTTGCCGACACCGGCACCACCGAACAGACCGATCTTGCCACCCGTGACGTACGGGGTGAGCAGGTCGATGACCTTGATGCCGGTCTCGAACATCTCGGTCTTGGACTCGAGGTCCTTGAACTCCGGGGCCTTGCGGTGGATCGGCCACCGGACCTGGACCTGCGACTCGAACTCGTCCTTGTCGACGTTCAGCACGTCACCGAGGGCGTTGAACACCTTGCCCTTGGTGATCTGGCCGACCGGGACGGAGATCGCCGCACCGGTGTCGGAGACCTGCGAACCACGGACCAGGCCGTCGGTCGGCTGCATCGAGATGCCGCGGACCATGCCGTCGCCGAGGTGCTGGGCGACCTCGAGGGTCAGGGTCTTCTTGCCCGTGCCGTCGGGGTTGTCCACCTCGACGTGCAGGGCGTTGTACATGTCCGGAATCGCGTCGACGGGGAACTCCACGTCGACGACCGGGCCGATGACCCGCGCGACGCGGCCCGTCGCCGTGGTCGGCTCAACAGTGGTGGTCATACTCATTCGCTCCCGCGGCTAGCGTCGGCGAGGGCGTTGGCACCGCCGACGATCTCGCTGATTTCCTGGGTGATCTCGGCCTGACGGGCCGAGTTGGCAAGCCGCGTGAGCGACTTGATGAGCTCGCCGGCGTTGTCCGTCGCGCTCTTCATCGCGCGGCGGCGGGCGGCGTGCTCGGAAGCGGCCGACTGCAGCAGCGCGTTGTAGATCCGGCTCTCGACGTACCGCGGCAGCAGGGCGTCCAGGACGCCCTCCGCCGACGGCTCGAAGTCGTACAGCGGGAAGATCTCCGACTTGGCCGGCGTCTGGTCGCTGAGCTGGACCTCGTCCAGCTTCAGCGGCAGCAGCCGCGCCTCGACCGCGTTCTGCGTCAGCATCGACACGAACTCGGTGGAAACCAGGTGGAGTTCGTCCACACCGCCGGTCTCGGCCGTGAAGGCCTCGATCAGGTCGGCCGCCACGGTCTTCGCGTCACCGTACGTCGGCTTGTCCGAGAATCCCGTCCACGAGCCCTCGATCGCCAGACCGCGGAACGTGTAGTACGAGACGCCCTTGCGGCCGATGATGTACGCCACCACGTCCTTGCCCTCGGACCGCAGGCGCTCGGCGAGCACCAGCGAAGCCTTGATGGCGTTGGTCGAGTAGCCTCCGGCCAGGCCGCGGTCCGCCGTGATCAGCAGGACCGCCGCGCGCTTGGCGTTCGGGTTCTCGGTGGTGAGCGGGTGCTTGGCGTTGGACCGGGTGGCCACCGCCGTCACCGCCCGGGTGAGCTCATCGGCGTACGGAGTGGAGGCGGCCACCGCGCGCTGCGCCTTGACGATGCGCGACGCGGAGATCATCTCCATCGCCTTGGTGATCTTCTTCGTCGCGGTGACAGAGCGGATCCGGCGCTTGTAGACCCGAAGCTGTGCTCCCATGGGTCGTTACGTCCTTTCCCTCGCTACCGGACTCAGGCCTGCTCGGAGAGCAGCTTGCCGTCAGCGGTCTGGTACCCCTGCTTGAAGGCCTCGATCGCGCTGGTCAGCGCGTCGACGGTGCCGTCGGCCAGCAGACCGGTCTCGACGATGCCGGCGAGCAGGTCCTTGTGCTGCAGGCGCACGTGGTCCAGGAACTCGCGCTCGAAGCGGCGGATCTCGGCGACCGGGACGTCGTCCAGCTTGCCGTTGGTACCGGCCCAGATGGAGACGACCTGCTCCTCGACCGGGAACGGCTGGTACTGGCCCTGCTTCAGCAGCTCGACCATGCGCGCACCGCGCTCCAGCTGGGCCTTGGAGGCCGCGTCCAGGTCGGAACCGAAGGCGGCGAAGGCCTCCAGCTCACGGTACTGGGCGAGGTCCAGACGCAGGCGGCCGGCGACCGAGCGCATGGCCTTGATCTGGGCGGAGCCACCGACACGGGAGACCGAGATACCGACGTTCACGGCCGGGCGGATGCCGGCGTTGAACAGGTCGGACTCCAGGAAGCACTGGCCGTCGGTGATCGAGATGACGTTGGTCGGGATGTACGCCGAGACGTCGTTGGCCTTGGTCTCGATGATCGGCAGACCGGTCATCGAGCCGCCGCCCAGGGCGTCGTTCAGCTTCGCGCAGCGCTCCAGCAGGCGGGAGTGCAGGTAGAAGACGTCACCCGGGTAGGCCTCGCGGCCCGGCGGGCGGCGCAGCAGCAGGGAGACGGAACGGTAGGCCTCGGCCTGCTTCGACAGGTCGTCGAAGATGATCAGGACGTGCTTGCCGTCGTACATCCACTCCTGGCCGATGGCCGAACCGGTGTACGGGGCGAGGTACTTGAAGCCGGCCGGGTCGGAGGCGGGAGCGGCCACGATGGTGGTGTACTCCAGCGCGCCGGCCTCCTCCAGGGCGCCGCGGACGGACGCGATGGTGGAGCCCTTCTGGCCCACGGCGACGTAGATGCAGCGGACCTGCTTCTCCGGGTCGCCCGAGCGCCAGTTGTCGCGCTGGTTGATGATCGTGTCGACAGCCACCGCGGTCTTGCCGGTCTGGCGGTCACCGATGATCAGCTGGCGCTGGCCGCGGCCGATCGGGGTCATCGCGTCGATGGCCTTGATGCCGGTCTGCAGCGGCTGCTTGACCGACTTGCGGGCCATGACGCCGGGGGCCTGCAGCTCAAGGGCGCGGCGACCGGTGGCGGCGATGTCGCCCAGGCCGTCGATCGGGTTGCCCAGCGGGTCCACGACGCGGCCGAGGTAGCCGTCGCCGACCGGAACCGAGAGGACCTCGCCGGTGCGGCGCACGGTCTGGCCCTCTTCGATGCCGCCGAACTCACCGAGGACGACGACACCGATCTCGCGGGTGTCGAGGTTCAGCGCGAGGCCGAGCGTGCCGTCCTCGAACTTCAGCAGCTCGTTCGCCATGACCGAGGGCAGGCCCTCGACATGTGCGATGCCGTCCGCCGCGTCAGTGACCGTGCCGACCTCTTCCACAGAAGCGGCGTCCGGCTGGTACGACTGGACAAAGTCGGCCAGCGCGTCCCGGATCTCCTCCGGACGGATCGTAAGCTCCGCCATCAGGCTTCCCTGCTCTCCTAGTTTGCGATCCTCGGCCCGCCATTGAGGGCCGCAAGTATTCGACTCTCGGCCGGGTCTTCCGAACCGGCCGTACGATGTGCCGGCTCCTTGGGGAGCCGGTTTCCCGACCGAGGGTCGGATGTGCTGCTTCGGTGCTCAGCCTTCGAGCGACTGGCGAGCGCCTTCGAGGCGGCTCGACACGGTGCCGTTGATGATCTCGTCGCCGATCTGCACCTGGACGCCGCCGACGACCTCGGGGTCGACGTCGATGTTCAGGTGGACCTGGCGCCCGTACATCCGGCCCAGAGCACCGGACAGGCGCTCCTTCTGGGTGTCCGACAGCGGCACCGCGGTGGTGACCAGGGCCACCACGCGGCCACGGCGTGCGGCGGCGAGCTTCGAGTAGGACTCGAGGCCCTGCTCCAGGCTACGGCCACGCGGCGCGTTGACGAGGGCGGTGACCAGCCGGACGGTGCCGGCGTTGGCGCGGCCGCCGAGCAGCTTCTTGATCAGCTCGGCCTTCGCGACGGCTCCGGCCTTCGGCTCGGTCAGCGCGGCGCGCAGCTCGTGCGCGCCGCTCACCACCCGGCCGAAGCGGAAGAGCTCGTCCTCGACGTCGTCCAGGACGCCGGCCTTGTCCGCGGCGATGATCTCCGCGTACGCGGAGAGCTGCTCGGTCGCGTCCACCAGGTCGCGCGAGCCCGACCAGCGGGAGCGGACCAGGCCGGAGACCAGGTCGACGGCCTCGCCGGAGACCTGGCCGGTCAGCAGCGAGGTGACCAGCTGGGCCTTGTCCTGGCCGGACCGGGACGGGTCCGTCAGGACTCGGCGCAGCGACACCTCACGGTCCAGCACGGCCGTGACGGCGGTGAGCTCCTCGGCGAGCTTGGCCGCGTCCACCGAGGTGGAGTCGGTCAGGCTCTCCAGGTTCTGCCGGCCGGCAGCGAGGGCCTCACGGCTGGCGCCGATCACTTGGCCGCACCCTGAGCAACGGCGGCCTTGGCCTCCAGCTCGTCCAGGAAGCGGTCGATGACGCCGCTCTGCCGGGCGTGGTCCTCCAGGGACTCGCCCACGATGCGGGACGCCAGCTGGGTCGCCAGCGAGCCCACGTCCTGACGCAGGGCGGCAGTGGCCTGCTTCTTGTCCGCCTCGATCTGGGCGTGACCGGCGGCGACGATGGCCTCGCGCTGGCGCTGGCCCTCCTCGCGCATCTCGGCGAGCTGGGCGGCACCCTGCTCGCGAGCCTGCTCGACGATGCGGGCAGCCTCGTGGCGCGCCTCGGCGAGCTCGGCGCGGTACTGCTCAAGCAGGGCCTGGGCCTCCACCTGGGCGGCCTCGGCGCGCTCCATCCCGCCCTCGATCGCGTCCCGGCGCTCCGACAGCACCTTCTCGATGCTGGGGAGGAGCTTCTTGCCGAGCAGACCGAAGACGATGAAGAAGCAGAGCAGGCCGATGATGATCTCGGGCCACGCGGGGAGGAGAGGGTTCATCTTCTCCTCGGCCGCGAGCTGGACGATCGCCATGCTCATATCTGGACCTTCCTCAGAAAGGGTCTACGGCGGGATTACTTGTTGCCGAAGACGAACGGCATGACGATGCCGATGAGGGCGAGCGCCTCGGTCAGCGCGAAGCCGATGAACATGTTGGAACGGATGAGACCGGCGGCCTCGGGCTGACGGGCCATGGCCTGGACACCGTTACCGAAGATGAGACCGACGCCGATGCCGGGGCCGATGGCGGCGAGGCCGTAGCCGATGGAGGCGACGGAACCGTAGACAGTGCCCTCAGCGAGGATGCTCATTGACGTTGTCCTTTGCAGGGTGGTGAACCGGTGGTGATTGGCCACCGGGCGATCCGGGAGATTGGTTCAGGGTGGGGCCGAGGCCCCCTGGCTCAGTGCGACTCTTCGAGGGCACCGGCGATGTAGCTGCTGGCCAGCATCACGAAGATGTAGGCCTGCAGGAACTGGACCAGCAGCTCGAAGGCGGTCAGCGCGACGGCGACGACGAACGAGGCCGAGCCGTACAGCGCGCCCAGGGTCGGGCTGAGCAGGTACCAGGAGGCGATGGAGAACATCACGATCAGCAGGTGACCGGCGAACATGTTCGCGAAGGCTCGGACCGCGAGCGTGAAGGGGCGCACGAAGATGTTCGAGAAGAACTCGATCGGCACCAGGATGAACATGACCCAGCCGGGGATGCCCGAGGGCCAGCAGAGGTTCTTGAAACCGCCGACGAAGCCGTGCTTCTTGAAGGTCAGCGTCATGTAGGTGACCCACACGACCGCCGCGAGGCCGGCCGGGAACGCGATCGCCGCCGTCACGGGGAACTGGGCGAACGGGATGACCGACATGATGTTCATCAACCAGATGAAGAAGAACATCGAGACCAGCATCGGGACGTACTTCTCGCCCTTTTTGCCGATCGTCTCCAGGACGATGGAGCGCTTGACGAAGTCGTACCCGATCTCACCGACCAGCTGCAGCTTGCCGGGGACCAAGCGCGGCTTGGCGAAAGCGGCCCAGAAGAACACGACGACCAGCAGCGCGACGATGATCGACAGCAGCATCGGCTTGTTGAACTCGATGCTGCCGATCGTGAAGATCGGCTTGAACTGGAACTCGTTCAGGCCCGGGGCCGGGAAGCCGCAACCAGCGTCCCCGAAGTGGCAACTGCCTGAGGCGAGGGACGTGAGTTCAGCACTCACCACGGACTCCTTCGTCGTGACGCATGGATACGGCAACCTCGGTGTGTCGGCGTGGCCTGCGGCCACGGAGCGGCACTGGAACTTGATGGGTTTCTCGCCGACCCCGCGCGCCGGCGCACAGCACCACAGCGGGATCATCGAAGACTGCGCGGATCCGGGGGGCGATCCGTCCGCTGTCCGGACAGACCTGGCCTCTTCCCGTACTCCGTTGTTGCGACGGACGATAGCAGCCCGTCAGCGCGGCATAAACACCGCCCCCCTCGTTGGGGGGACAGTTGGGCCTCGTCACTGTTGACGCCCCTTGTCGGAGGGCTTGTCGCCCTTCTTTTCGGAGGCGTCGGGGTCGACGTAGAAGGTCTTGGCCTTGAGCGCGCCACGCACCTGGAAGCCCGTCCAGATCAGGGCGCAGCCGAGCAGGGTGAAGGCGAAGGCCTGCCGGTTGAAGAGGTCGGTGTTCTTGAAGACCGCGAGCACGATGCCGACCAGCAGGATCTGCGTGGTGTACACCAGCAGCGCCGCGGCCATCATGATCTGCGGGTTCGACCTGGTCAGCCGGTCGAGCGCGAACTGGCCGGAGGCGAAGAAGGCCATCACGAGCAGCGCGCCGAAGAGGGCACCGAGCAGGCCCTTCCCACCGGCGACGGCGAAGGAGATCGCCATGGCGATGATCCCGGCGGCCGCAGTGGGAATCGCGGCGCCTCGGAGGATCCGGGCGTCGGTGGACGGCATGTCGGCAGCTCCGGCGGCATGTCGATGTGGCGGGGGACGGGCACAGCGGTGGCGGGTGACACCGGACCGAGGCATCGCCGCGGACCGCCCATCGGAACGGCGGGCCCGGTGAGGGAGACCGACAGGGACGGAAGTCATCCACCTGTCAGGTCTTTCGGCGTGTTCTCGGTACTCGTGAACGGTATCACAAACTATTTGATGAGAGCTTTACCATGAATATGTGGCACCTGTCACACCAACGGCGCAACGGATCCGCCATTCGAGTGAACGCCATCGGATGGACCCTCAACTCCCTTGTCAGTGACGGCCGGTGGCCTTGTGGTGGGGGCCGACCGCGGTGGAGCCCACGCCGGAGCCGTCCCGGCCGGCTTCACCGAGGAGTTGCTTGTCCTTCGCCGACAGTTCGGCCATCGGACCGTTCTGCTGCCGACGGTAGCGCGGGGGGACGAAGGACTGCACCGCCCGCGGGGCGCGCGGCCGGAACCGCGGGGTGAGCAGCACCACCAGGCCGACCAGGCAGAGCCCGGCGAGCGTCAGGACGACGGTGCGGCCGGTGTTGGTCACCGAGAAGGCCACCGAACCGAAGGCGATCAGCGCGGCCCAGAAGTACATGATCAGTACGGCGCGGCTGTGCGAGTGGCCCACCTGGAGCAGTCGGTGGTGGAGGTGGCGCTTGTCCGCGGCGAACGGGGACTGGCCGGCCCAGGTACGGCGCACCACCGCGAGCAGCAAATCGGCCAGCGGCAGCGCGATGACCGTCAGCGGCAGCAGCAGCGGGATGTAGATCGGCACCAGGGCGTGCACGGCGGCGGTCTGCGAACCGGTCTCGTTGCTGATCAGGTCCGGATCGACCCGGCCGGTGATGGAGATCGCGGCGACGGCCAGCATCAGGCCCAGCATCATCGAGCCGGAGTCGCCCATGAAGATCCGCGCGGGGTGCATGTTGTGCGCCAGGAAGCCCAGGCACATGCCGATCAGCAGCACGCTGAACAGCACGGCGGGGGCCGCGTCGGTGATCGTGTAGCCGTACCAGAGCCGGTAGCTGTACAGGAAGAAGGCCATCGCGGCGATGCAGACCATGCCGCCGGCCAGGCCGTCCAGGCCGTCGATGAAGTTCACCGCGTTGACCATGACGACGACCAGGGTGACCGAGATGACCATGCCCTGGGTCGGACTGACCGCGACCGGGCCGACACCGGGCACCGGAAGGGTGATCACCGTGACGCCCTGCCAGACCATCACACCGGCGGCGATCATCTGGCCGCCGAGCTTCACCAGCGCGTCCACGCCCCACTTGTCGTCGAGGACCCCGAGCAGGAACATGATCCCGGCGCCGGACAGCAGCGCGCGGATGTCGGTGCCCTGGGAGAACACCTTGCTCAGGTTGTCGAGCTGGGAGGCAACCAGGATGCCCGCGCACAGTCCGCCGAACATCGCGATGCCGCCGAGCCGCGGCGTGGGCTCGCGGTGCACGTCGCGGGCGCGCACCGGCGGCATGGCGCCGGCCGCGATGGCGAACTTCCGGACCGGGCCGGTCAGCAGGTAGGTGACGGCGGCGGTGCAGAACAGCACCAGCAGATACTCACGCACCACTGGCCTCCTGCATCACTGTCGAACGGGGAAGTACCGAAGGTACTCCCCTGCCTTCCCGGGGTTCGAGGTGCGTCGCCACGGCACACACCCTATTGAGTCGGACGCCGGGACCGTGCATCGCGGTTCGCCCTCCCGGGTAGGAGATCCGGATACCCGCGAAGAACCTCCGTCAGGCACGGTCGGCGAAGGCCAGCGCCAGCTCCCGGACCCGCGCCGCGGCGGGGGCGACCGCGCCCCCGGCGAGCACCCGCGCGATCAGCCCGGCGATCTCCGTCAGCTCGGGCTCCCCCATCCCCTGGCTGGTCACCGTGCCCGTGCCCAGCCTGATGCCGGAGGCCTCGGCGGCCGGCGCCGGGTCGTACGGCAGCGCGCACTTGCCGAGCAGCAGCCCGGCCGCCGCGCAGCGCCGCTCGGCCTCCGCGCCGGTCACCCCGAGCGGGCTCACGTCGGCGGTCACCAGGTGGGTGTCGGTACCGCCCGTCAGCGGGCGCATCCCGGCCTCCGCGAGCCCGTCGGCGAGCGCCCGCGCCCCGGACACCGTCCGCTGCGCGTACGCCCGGTACGCGGGCCCGGAGGCCTCCGCGAAGGCCACCGCCTTGCCGGCCACCTCGTTCATCGCCGCACCGCCCTGGCTGAACGGGAACACCGCCCGGTCGATCCGCTCTGCCAGCTCCGCGGTGCACAGCAGCAGCCCGCCGCGCGGACCGCGCAGGAGCTTGTGGGTGGCCGCCACGGTGACGTCCGCGTACGGCACCGGGGAGGGCGCCACCCCGGCCGCGATCAGCCCGGTGATCTGCGCGGCAGAGGCGATCAGATAGGCGTCCACCTCGTCGGCGATCTCCCGGAACGCCGCCCAGTCCGGGTGCCGGGGGTGTGAGATCGAGCCCGCCACGATGGCCTTGGGACGGTGCTCCCGGGCCAGGTCGCGGACCTGGTCGAGGTCGATCAGCCCGTCGCTCTCGCGCACGCCGTAGCCGGTGAAGGCGAACCAGCGCCCGGAGAAGTTGGCGCGCGAGCCGCAGCTGAGGTGGCCGCCGTGCTCCAGCGACATCGCCAGCACTCCGTCGCCGGGCCGCAGCAGCGCCGCGTACGCCGCCAGCATCGCCGAAGTCGCCGACCGCGGCTGGACGTTGGCGTGCGGCGCGGCGAACAGCTCGCGGGCCCGGTCGATCGCCAGCAACTCGGCGGCGTCCGCCAGCGCGCAGCCGGTGTGGTGCCGGCGACCCGGGTAGCCCTCGGCGTACTTGTCGATCAGCGGGCCGGTGAGCGCCGCCAGGACGGCGGGGGTCGTCAGGTTCTCCCCCGCCAGCAGCTGGATCGTTTCGGCGCGCCGCTCGGCCTCCGCGGCCAGCAGGTCGGCCAGCTGCGGATCGGCCCGGTGCAGCGCCTCGGACGCCCAGGGGCGCCCAGTCGTCGTGGTGGGGTCGGTCGCGGCATCGGTGACGGTCATGGCGGGGCTCCCGGGCGCTGCGGGGACTGTGTCACCCAGCGTAGGACCGCCGACCGCGCCCGGCCCGCCGAGCCACGGCCGGACGGCCCCATTCAGCGCCTCGGCGCCCGCCCGCGGGGTCGGCGCGGCGCGGGGACGTCAGCGCGGCGCGGGGACGCCGGTGAGCGCGGTGACCACCGGGTCGACCGCATGGAATATCTCCTCGCCGCAGTTGCGGAACATGCCGATCGGCGCCCCGTACGGGTCGTCCAGCTCGTCCGACTCCGGCGTGGCGGCCAGCAGCCAGCCGCGCAGCGCGGCGGCCGCCCGGACCAGCGCGCGGGCCCGCTCGGTGACGTCGGCACCGCGCCGGGGGTCCGGCAGGGTGCCCGGGTCTATCGTCCGCACCAGGCGGGTGAACTCCTTCAGCGTGAAGGTGCGCAGCCCCGCCTCGTGACCCATCGAGATCACCTGGGCGCGGTGGTCCAGCGTCGCGGTGAGCACCAGGTCGGCCTCGACCACGTGCTCGTCCAGCAGCTCGCGGCCGGTGAAGCCCCCGCTGTCGGCGCCGTACTCGTCGAGCACGGTCGCGGCGTGGTCCTCCATCGGCGCGCCCTCGTGGCCCCAGGTGCCGGCGCTCTCGACCAGGATCCGCCCGGCCACCCGGGGGCTCAGCCGGGTGTCCAGCTCACGCCGGGTCAGCCGCTCGGCGATCGGCGAGCGGCAGATGTTCCCGGTGCAGACGAACAGGATCCGGAAGTGGTCCAGCGGCCTGGGGCCCACGCTCAGGTACGGCGCTATGCCCGGCCCGGCGTGGAGCGAGGCGGTGGGCGTCAACTGCCGGCCTCCAGGTCGGGGACGACCTCCCTCAGCTGCTCGACGCTGATCGCGCCGGCCCGCAGCAGGACCGGGACCTTGCCCGTGACGTCGACGATCGACGAGGTGGCGGAGTCCTCGGCCGCCCCGCCGTCCAGGTAGACCGAGATCGCGTCGCCGAGCTGGGCCTGGGCCTCGTCGCAGGTCAGCGGGGGCGTCCCGCCGATCCGGTTGGCGCTGGAGACGGCCAGCGGGCCGGTGGCGTTCAGCAGCTCGATGGCGACCGGGTGCAGCGGCATCCGGACCGCGACGGTGCCGCGGGTGTCGCCGAGGTCCCAGCGCAGCGAGGGCTGGTGCCGGGCGACCAGGGTGAGCCCGCCGGGCCAGAACGCGTCGACCAGCTCCCAGGCCTGCTCGGAGAAGTCGGTGACCAGGCCGTGCAGGGTGGTCGGCGAGCCGACCAGCACCGGCGAGGGCGTGTTGCGGCCGCGGCCGCGGGCGGCCATCAGCTCGGCGACGGCCTCCGGGGAGAAGGCGTCCGCACCGACCCCGTACAGGGTGTCGGTGGGCAGCACGACGAGTTCGCCGCGGCGGACGGCCGAGGCGGCCTCGCGCAGACCGGTGGCGCGGTCCCCGGCATCGGCACAGTCGTAGCGGCGGCTCATCGGTGCGGTCCCCTTCCGGAGTGGCTCATGGCAGTCACTACGGCCGCCACTGTGGTCACAGCGCGGCCTTGCGCGCTGTCGTACGGCGCTCGGTGTTCACGACCCGACCCTCCGGGCGGTCGTACTGCGCTCGGTGTTCACAACCCGACCCTCCGGGCGGTCGTACTGCGCCCGATTCTTCACGACCCGACCCTCCGGGCGGTCGTACTGCGCCCGATTCTTCACGACCCGACCCTCCGGGCGGTCGTGAAGCGCGGCCGGTTGTTCAGGTCGCGGTGGTCGGCGGTGTCCGTCCAGCCGTGTTCCTCGTTGAAGATCCACGGCACCTGGCCGCCCTGCTGGTCGGCGTGCTCGATGACCACCGCGCCGCCCGGGCGCAGCAGTCGGGCCGCGACCCGCTCGATGCCGCGGATGGTGTCCAGGCCGTCCTCGCCGGAGAACAGCGACATCTGCGGGTCGTGGTCGCGGGCCTCCGGCGCGACGTACTCCCACTCGGTGAGCGGGATGTACGGCGGGTTGGAGATGACCAGGTCGAAGCGGCCGTCCCAGGAGCGGTCGTCCTCGAAGGCCCTGGTTGCGTCACCGGCGTGCAGGGTGACCCGGGCGCGGTCCGGGCTGGCCTCGATGTTGCGCCGGGTGTACTCCAGCGCGCCCTCGTCCAGTTCGAAGGCGTGCACGGTCGAGCGCGGCAGCTCCTGGGCCAGGGCGAGGGCGATCGCGCCGGAGCCGGAGCACAGGTCCACCACCAGCGGCTCGGCCACGTCCATGTCGCGCACCGCGTCTATCGCCCACTCGACGACCGTCTCGGTCTCCGGCCGGGGCACGAACACCCCGGGGCCGACCTCCAGTTCGAGGTAGCGGAAGAACGCCCGCCCGGTGATGTGCTGGAGCGGCTCGCGCGCCTCGCGGCGGGAGACGGCCTCCCAGTAGCGGGCGTCGAAGTCGGCGTCCTTCACCGTGTGCAGCTGGCTGCGCTTGACGTTGTGGACGTAGGCGGCGAGCTCCTCCGCGTCGAAGCGCGGCGACGGCACGCCGGCCGCGGCCAACCGCTGGGTGGCCTGGGCCACCTCGGCGAGCAGCAGGTTCATCCGTACGACCTCTTGTTTCTCCGGCTCCGGGCGAAACGCGGGCTGGGGCGCGCCGGTCTCAGTTCTCTTGGGCCGCGGCGAGCTTGGCCGCCGCGTCCTTGTCGACGCAGGACTGGATCACCGCGTTCAGGTCGCCGTCCAGGACCTGGTCCAGGTTGTACGCCTTGAATCCGGTGCGGTGGTCCGAGATGCGGTTCTCGGGGTAGTTGTACGTGCGGATCCGCTCGGAGCGGTCCACGGTGCGGACCTGGCTGCGGCGCGCGTCCGAGGCCTCCCGCTCGGCCTCCTCCTGCGCGGCGGCCAGCAGCCGCGAACGCAGGATCCGCATCGCCTGCTCCTTGTTCTGGAGCTGGCTCTTCTCGTTCTGGCAGGACGCCACGATACCGGTCGGCAGGTGGGTGATCCGGACCGCGGAGTCGGTGGTGTTGACCGACTGGCCGCCGGGGCCGGAGGAGCGGTAGACGTCGATCCGCAGGTCGTTGGCGACGATCTCGACCTCGACCTCCTCCGCCTCGGGGGTGACCAGCACGCCCGCCGCGGAGGTGTGGATGCGGCCCTGCGACTCGGTGGCGGGGACGCGCTGCACGCGGTGCACGCCGCCCTCGTACTTCAGCCGGGCCCAGACGCCCTGGCCGGGCTCGGTGTTGCCCTTGGTCTTCACGGCCACCGAGACGTCCTTGTAGCCGCCGAGGTCGGACTCGTTGGAGTCGATGAGCTCGGTCTTCCAGCCGACCCGCTCCGCGAAGCGCAGGTACATCCGGAGCAGGTCGCCGGCGAACAGCGCGGACTCCTCGCCGCCCTCGCCCGCCTTGATCTCCAGGATGACGTCCTTGTCGTCACTCGGGTCGCGCGGCACCAGCAGCAGCCGCAGCTCCTCGGTGAGCTCGTCCCGGCGTGCCTCGGAGTCCTTCACCTCGGCGAGGAACTCCGGTTCCTCGGCGGCGAGTTCGCGCGCGGCCTCGATGTCCTCGCCGGCCTGCCGCCACTGCCGGTAGACCCGGGTGATCGGGGTCAGCTCGGCGTACCGCTTGGCCAGCTTGCGGGCGTTGTTCTGGTCCGCGTGGACGGACGGGTCGGCCAGCCTCGTTTCGAGGTCGGCGTGCTCGACGAGGAGCTCTTCGACTGCCTCGAACATGGGGTGGCCTTCTTCCCGGGGACTCGGAAACATGTGGGGGGTGGGGAACTCGCGGGGGGACGCGAACGGCGCCGGCCCCCAGCGCCCCCGACAACGAGTACGGGGGCACCGGGAACCGGCGCCGAGGGAGCGCTAGGCCTTCGCGCTGTGCTGCTTGCCGAAGCGGGCCTCGAAGCGGGCCACGCGGCCACCGGTGTCGAGGATCTTCTGCTTGCCGGTGTAGAACGGGTGGCACTGCGAGCAGACCTCGGCGCGGATCTCGCCACTGGTCTCGGTCGAGCGGGTGGTGAACTCGGCACCGCAGGTGCAGGTCACACGGGTGACCACGTACTCGGGGTGAACGTTGGGCTTCAAGGGGTTCTCCTAGGTTTCGGGAGGGCACCGGGTCGGCGGCTGGAGCGCCGCACGTGAACCGGGACCGACGGACCAGTCTGCCAGGACCGGCCGCATCTTCCCAAACCGGGTCGCGTTCCGGGATATTCCGGGCGCCCTCAGTGCGCCGTTCCGGCCTTCGGGGCGGCCTTCGGGGTGGCCTTCCCGGCGTCCCGTGCGGCCGTCGAGGGGGCCGTCGTGGGAGCCGCCGTGGGAGCCGCCTGGGCGGGGTTCTCCGGCTGCGCGGAGACGACCGCCGACGGGAACGCCCGGTCGGCCTTGAGCGCCCCCCAGACCTGCCCGGCCTGCGGCTGCTGCTCGACCACCCGGTTCGGGTCGCCGGGGGCCGTCTCCACCGGCAGGGTGACCATGCTCAGCTGGTCCGGGCCTATCCCCTTGAGCTCCTGGGCGAGCCCGACCAGCGAGTTCACCGAGCCGAGCGCGGAGTCGGTGGTGATGCTCCTGGTCACGGTGTCGCCGATCGACCACAGCTTGACCGGGTCGGTGAGCATCCCGTTCCCCCCGACCTGCTGCAGCAGCGACTTCACCATCTGCTTCTGGAGCTCGATCCGGCCGAGGTCGCTGCCGTCGCCGACGCCGTGCCGGGTGCGCACGAAGGCCAGTGCCTGCCGGCCGTCCAGGTGGTGCTCGCCGGGCGGCAGGTCGAGCCCGCTGTCCTTGTCGTGGATGGCCACCGCGGTGGTCACGGTGGCCCCGCCCATCGCGTCCACGACCCGGGCGAAGCCGGCGAAGTCGATCTGCAGGTAGTGGTCCATCCGCAGCCCGGTGAGCTGCTCGGTGGTCTTGACGGCGCAGACCGCGCCACCGCTCTCGAAGGCGCTGTTGTACATCGCGCGCTTGGCGCCGGGCACGGTCCGGCCGCTCGGGTCGGTGCAGTCGGGGCGGGCGACCAGGGTGTCGCGCGGGACCGAGACGACCTGGGCGCGGGAGTGGTCCTGGTTGATGTGCACCACCATCGCGGTGTCCGAGCGGGCGGTGTCGCCGGTGTCCCCGCCCGCGATCGAGCCGTTGTCGCCGCCGCGCGAGTCGGAGCCGAGCACCAGGATGTTGAAGGAGCCGTCGGTGGCGGCCGGCGGCCGGGCGTCGCCGAGCCGGGCGTCGATGTCGACGCTCTTGATGTTGCCGTTGAGCCTGAACCAGACGAAGAGGGCCGCGCCGGCGCCGAGGACGACGAGCGCGACGAACGCGCAGGCGGCCGTCCGCAGGACTCTGCGGCGGCGCCCTGGAACCCTCTTGTGTTCGGCCATACGGTCCAGAGTAAATCGGACAACATGATCCAAACGCCCTCAAGTTGTCCCGACTCTGGAACAAACCGGGCCGGACGCACGGAACCCCGGACCGCTCGCGCGATCCGGGGTTCCGTGCTCGGACAACCGTCCGGCTACGGTCAGTCGTTGGAGCCGGGGGTGGTCTTGGCGATCTGCATCAGGAACTCGGCGTTGCTCTTGGTCTGCTTCATCTTGTCCAGGAGCAGCTCGATCGCCTGCTGCGAGTCGAGCGCGTGCAGCACCCGGCGCAGCTTCCAGACGATGGCCAACTCCTCGCTGCCGAGCAGGATCTCCTCCTTGCGGGTGCTGGAGGCATCCACGTCGACGGCCGGGAAGATGCGCTTGTCCGAGAGCTTCCGGTCGAGCTTGAGCTCCATGTTGCCGGTGCCCTTGAACTCCTCGAAGATCACCTCGTCCATGCGCGAGCCGGTCTCGACCAGCGCGGTGGCCAGGATGGTCAGCGAGCCGCCGTTCTCGATGTTGCGCGCGGCACCGAAGAACTTCTTCGGCGGGTACAGCGCGGTCGAGTCGACACCACCGGACAGGATGCGGCCGGAGGCCGGCGCGGCCAGGTTGTAGGCGCGGCCGAGACGGGTGATCGAGTCCAGCAGGATGACCACGTCGTGGCCCAGCTCCACCAGGCGCTTGGCGCGCTCGATGGCCAGCTCGGCGACGGTGGTGTGGTCCTCGGCCGGGCGGTCGAAGGTCGAGGAGATGACCTCGCCCTTCACCGACCGCTGCATGTCGGTGACCTCTTCCGGACGCTCGTCGACCAGGACGACCATCAGGTGGCACTCGGGGTTGTTGTGGGTGATCGCGTTGGCGACCGCCTGGAGCACCATGGTCTTGCCGGTCTTCGGCGGCGCGACGATCAGACCGCGCTGGCCCTTGCCGATCGGCGACACCAGGTCGATGATCCGGGTGGTCAGCACGCCCGGGTCGGTCTCCAGGCGCAGCCGGTCCTGCGGGTAGAGCGGGGTGAGCTTGTTGAACTCGGGACGGCCACGGCCGCTCTCCGGGTCCATGCCGTTGACGGAGTCCAGCCGCACCATGGCGTTGAACTTCTCGCGGCGCTCGCCGTCCTTGGGCTGGCGCACCGCGCCGGTGATGGCGTCACCCTTGCGCAGGCCGTTCTTGCGGACCTGGGCGAGCGAGACGTAGACGTCGTTCTGGCCCGGCAGGTAGCCGGAGGTGCGCACGAACGCGTAGTTGTCGAGGATGTCGAGGATGCCCGCGACCGGGATCAGGACGTCGTCCTCGCCGACCTGCGGCTCGGCCACGCCGACCTCGAAGCCGTCGCGGCCGCGACGGCCACGGCGGTCGCGGTAGCGCCCGCGCCGGCCACGGCGGCCGTCGCCGAACTCGTCGTCCTCGTAGCCGCCCTGCTGGACCTGCGGCTGCTGGGCCTGCTGGGTCTGGCGGCCCTGCTGGTCGGCCTGGCCGCCCTGCTGCTGGCCGCCGCCCTGCTGGGACTGGCGGTCGGTGCGGTCGGTGCGCTCGCGGCGGTTGCGGCGGTCGCGGCGCGACTCGCGGCCATCGGCGTCCTGGGCCTCGCCGGTCTCCTGACGCTCGGTGCGCTCCGTACGCTCGGTGCGCTCGCCGCCCTCGCGACGGTCGCGCCGCTCACGGCGGTCGCGACGGCTCTCGCGGCCGTCCTCGCGGCCCTCGAAGCCGCGGGTCTCGGCCGGGCGGGCCTCGGCCTGCTTCGGCTCGGCGACCGCGACGGTGGCGGCCTCGGCCGGGGCCTCCGCGACCGGGGCGGTGGGCGCGCCGGCGGCCGAGGTGGCCCGGCGGCGGGTGCGCTCGGTACGGGCGGGCGCGGCGGTCTCGGCGGCGGCCTGGACCGGGATCTCGATCTGGGCCTGCGGCTCGGCGGCGGCCGGAGCCTCGGCCGCCTTGGCGGCGGCCTTGGTGCGGCGGGCCGGCTTCTCGGCCGGGGCCTCGGCGTCCGCCTTGGCGGCGGTGCGCTTGGCGGCCGGGGCGGTGCCACCGGCGGCGAGCAGCGGGTCCCCGCCGCTCTTCTCCTTGATGGTCTCGATCAGCTGGCTCTTGCGCATGCGTCCGGTACCGGTGATGCCAAGGTCCGCGGCGAGCTTCTGCAGCTCGGCCAGGACCATGCCGTCCAGGCCCGCGGCGGCGCTGCGGCGGCGCCGGGCCGGGGCAGCGGGGGCGGCGGCTGCGTCCGACGCCTCGGCGTCCGGGCGCGCGCCCATCAGATCGGTGGAGTCGCTCACTAAGGGTCCTTCCCTGGAGCGGACGTCGGCCTGTCTGGCTCGGCGACCGGTTGTGCTGTCCTGACCAACGCTCGACTGCGTCGGTCCGAGGCGGTGATCCCTCGAATGGCGGGAGCCCGTCGAGGGAGAGCTACGTACGAGGTGCGGTGCTTGAAGCACGGTGGTGCTGAGTGGCGCGTGGGCCGGTCGTGTGTCGACCTCCCCTGAGGGCGTAACCCCCACGCTCCCTGCGAATCCCGGGCCCCCGTCGCGTGACGGTGGCCCGCGCTCCGCCCGTCCTGGCCTCAAGGTGGGAGGCCGCGGGTGGGAGTCAGGTGCCGTCACGGCTTCGGGATGCGGCCGCGTGTCGCGCAGGCAGGCTGCGTACGCGCTGCGGTGGGCTCCCGGAGAATCGTCGCCCCGTGCATCGCCGGGACTCCACTGCCGTGGAGTGCTGGGATCGGGACGCGGCGCACCTAGCCCCGGAGGGCACCTGGTGCAGCAATGAGGTTAACACTACCGACCCCCTCAGACATTCCCCAGCCTTGCGCTTGCCAATCGTGTCCGCCGGACCCGGCTCGGCAGGGTGCCGGCGCCGGGTCCCGAGCGGCCCGTTCGGGCTGCTCAGACGTCCAGCGGGAGCACGACGGCCCCGGTGCGGTCGACGTCCAGCCGGTGCGCGGCGAACGCCGGGTCGCCGCCGTGGCCGTGGTGCCCGGCGAAGGAGAGCACCTTGTCGGCGCCCGCCTCGTCGGTCAGCGCCAGGACGGTCGGGCCGGCCCCGGAGATGACCGCGGGGACGCCCTCGGCACGCAGCGCGCCGACCAGGGCGGCGCTGTCCGGCATCGCGGAGGCGCGGTAGTCCTGGTGCAGCCGGTCCTCGGTGGCGGCGAGGAGCAGCTCGGGGCGCCTGGTCAGCGCCTCCACCAGCAGTGCGGAGCGGCCGGCGTTGACGGCCGCGTCGGCCAGCGGGACGGTCCTCGGCAGCAGCCCGCGCGCGGTCTCTGTGAGCACTTCGCCGGCCGGCACGAACACCACCGGGACGACCTGATCGGACGGCTCCAGCGCGACCGCCTTGGCCGACTCCTCGTCGGTCCAGGCGATGGTGAAGTTGCCGCGCAGGCAGGCCGCGACGTTGTCCGGGTGGCCCTCCAGCTCGGAGGCGAGGGCCAGCAGCGCGTCGTCGTCCAGCGCGGACGGGCCGCCGATGGTCACCGCGCGGGCGGCGACGATGCCGGCGCAGATGGCGGCCGAGGAGGAGCCGAGGCCGCGGCCGTGCGGTATCCGGTTGGCGCAGACCACTTCGAGGCCCCGCGGCTGGCCGCCGAGCCGGTCGAAGGCGGCGCGCATCGAGCGGACCAGCAGGTGGCGCTCGTCGCGCGGCAACGTGTCGGAGCCCTCGCCGGCGATGTCGACGGAGAGGCCGGAGTCGGCGACCCGGACGACGACGTCGTCGTACAGACCCAGCGCGAGCCCGAAGGCGTCGAAGCCCGGGCCGAGGTTGGCGCTGGTCGCGGGAACCCTGACCCGGACGGCGGCGGCACGGAACGCAGGACCGGCCATGCGGTGGACTCTCCTGGGGAAATCGGGCGGCGCGGAGCGCGTCGTCGGTGCGAGGGTGGGGAACGGACCGCGGCCCCTCGGGGGCGGGCGGTCGCGACGGTCGGCGCGGCCCGGACCCGCCGGGCCCGGGGCATCTGCCACACGGCCGAGGCCAGAGTATCGAAGAGAGGTTCCCCAGCGGTACACCCCGTGGGCCTTCGATCTGGTGTGTTGCCGGTTCTGGCCGGAATGCACACCCCCCTCCGTCAAAGGGAGGGGTGGAAACGGATCGCAATGCGCAGCCCAATTGACACAAAAGTGTCAGTCGGGAACTCCGACGGGCCGACCCCCGAAAGGGTCGGCCCGTCGACGTGCCGGCGCCCGTTACCGGTCGAGCAGTCCGAGGCTGCGGGCGGCCGCCTCCGGGTCGATCGGGACGATCTGCGGCTGCGGCGCTCCGGCCACCGCCCAGTCCGGGTCCTTCAGGCCGTTGCCGGTCACGGTGCAGACGATCCGCTGGCCCGGGTCGACCAGGCCGGCCTCCGCCTTGGCCAGCAGACCGGCCACCGAGGCGGCCGAGGCCGGCTCCACGAAGACGCCCTCCTGCGAGGCCAACAGCCGGTAGGCGGACAGGATCTGACGGTCCGTCACCTTGTCGATGAGGCCGCCGGACTCGTCCCGCGCGGCGAGCGCGAAGTCCCAGGAGGCCGGGTTGCCGATCCGGATGGCGGTGGCGATGGTCTGCGGCTTGAGCACCGGCGCGCCGTCCACGATCGGGGCCGAGCCGGAGGCCTGGAAGCCCCACATCCGCGGGGTGCGGGTGGCGAGGCCGTCCGCGGCGTACTCGCGGTAGCCCTTCCAGTACGCGGTGATGTTGCCCGCGTTGCCGACCGGCAGGACGTGGATGTCCGGGGCGTCGCCGAGCATGTCGACGATCTCGAAGGCCGCGGTCTTCTGGCCCTCGATCCGCACCGGGTTGACCGAGTTGACCAGCGCCACCGGGTACTTCTCGGACAGTTCGCGCGCGAGGGTGAGGCAGTCGTCGAAGTTCCCGTCGACCTGCAGGATCCTGGCGCCGTGCACCAGCGCCTGGCCCATCTTGCCGAGGGCGATCTTGCCCTGCGGGACGAGCACCGCGGAGACCATCCCGGCCCGCACCGCGTACGCGGCGGCGGAGGCCGAGGTGTTGCCGGTGGACGCGCAGATGACCGCCTGCGCGCCCTCCTCCTTGGCCTTGGAGATGGCCATCGTCATCCCGCGGTCCTTGAAGGAACCGGTCGGGTTGGCGCCCTCGACCTTGAGGTAGACCTCGCAGCCCGTGCGCTCGGAGAGCACCTGGGCGGGGACCAGGGGCGTGCCGCCCTCCAGCAGGGTGACCACCGGGGTGGCCGCGGTGACCGGCAGGCGGTCCCGGTACTCCTCGATCAGGCCGCGCCACTGGTGGGTGTGCGCGCCTCGGACGACGTTCTCGGCAACGGCGTTCATGGCTGGTTCCTTATTCCCCTTCGACCCTCATGATGCTGGCCACGTCCCGCACGCTGTCCAGCGCGCGGAGCTTGTCGACCGTCGCCGACAGCGCGGCGTCGGTGGCACGGTGGGTGACCACGACGAGCGAGGCGTCGCCGTCGCGGCCCTGCTGGCGCACGGTGTCGATGGACACGCCGTGCTCGGCGAAGACGGACGCGACCTGCGCGAGCACGCCCGCGCGGTCGTCCACGTCCAGGCTGACGTGGTAGCGGGTGACCACCTCGTCCATCGGCTTGGCCGGCAGCCGGGTGTACACCGAGTCACCGGGACCGGTGGCGCCGGTCAGCTTGTTGCGACAGACCGCGACCAGGTCGCCGAGCACCGCGGAGGCGGTCGGCGAACCGCCCGCGCCCGGGCCGTAGAACATCAGCCGGCCGGCCGCCTCGGCCTCGACGAACACCGCGTTGTACGCCTCGCGGACGGAGGCCAGCGGGTGCGACAGCGGGATCATCGCCGGGTGGACCCGCGCGGTGACGGACTCGCCGTCCGCGGCCCGCTCGCAGATCGCGAGCAGCTTGACCACGCAGCCCATCTCCTTGGCGGAGGCGATGTCGGCCGCGGTCACCTCGGTGATGCCCTCGCGGTAGACGTCCGCCGCGGTGACCTTGGTGTGGAAGGCGATGCCGGCCAGGATCGCGGCCTTGGCGGCGGCGTCGAAGCCCTCGACGTCGGCCGTCGGGTCGGCCTCGGCGTAGCCCAGCGCGGTGGCCTCCTCCAACGCCTCCGAGTAACCGGCGCCGGTGGTGTCCATCTTGTCGAGGATGAAGTTGGTGGTGCCGTTGACGATGCCCAGCACCCGGTTGACCTTGTCGCCCGCGAGGGACTCGCGCAGCGGACGCAGCAGCGGGATCGCGCCCGCCACCGCGGCCTCGTAGTACAGGTCCACCCCGGCCCCGGCGGCCGCGGCGTGCAGCTCGGTGCCGTCCTTGGCGAGCAGCGCCTTGTTGGCGCTGACCACCGAGGCGCCCTGCCCGAAGGCGGACAGGATCAGCGATTTGGACGGCTCGATGCCGCCCACCACCTCGACCACCACGTCGATGTCGCCCCGGTTGACCAGGGCCTCGGCGTCGGTGGTGATCAGGTGCTCGGGGACGCCCGGGCGGGTCCGCCCGGCGCGGCGGACCGCGATCCCGGCCAGCTCGACCGGAGCACCGATGCGAGCGGCGAGGTCGTCGGCCGTCGTCGTCATGATGCGCGCCACCTCGGAGCCCACCACACCACAACCCAGCAACGCCACCTTCAGCGGGCGCGTACGCATCATCCGACTCCGCTCTGCATTCATCAGCTTCGGTAATTTCCGGCGGGTTTTCCTGGACCGCCGGAAACTTCGGTCCGTACCAGTCTCCGGGACTTTCCGTACGGATCTACGGTCGTTCCATGATCTGAGACAAGGATTTCGTCATCCGATATCCAGACGCAGGAGATCCTCCTCCGTCTCGCGCCGGACGATCACCCGCGCCGCACCGTCCTTGACGGCGAGCACGGGGGGCTTGAGGGCGTGGTTGTAATTGCTCGCCATCGAACGGCAGTAGGCGCCGGTGGCGGGGACCGCGATCAGGTCGCCGGCGGCCAGGTCGGCCGGCAGGAAGGCGTCCCGGACGACGATGTCGCCGGACTCGCAGTGCTTGCCGACCACCCGCACCAGCATCGGCTCGGCGTCGCTGGTGCGCGACACCAGGGCCACCGAGTACTCGGCGTCGTACAGCGCGGTGCGGATGTTGTCGGACATCCCGCCGTCCACGCTGACGTAGGTGCGCAGGCCCTCCAGCGGCTTGACGGTGCCGACCTCGTACAGCGTGAACGCCGTCGGGCCCACGATCGCCCGGCCCGGCTCCACGCTCAGCCGGGGGGTGTCCAGGTTCGCGGCGGCGCACTCGCGGCGGACGATGTCGGCCAGCGCGGCCGCGATCTCGGCCGGCTCGCGCGGGTCGTCCTCGCTGGTGTACGCGATGCCGAGGCCGCCGCCGAGGTCGATCTCGGGCAGCTCGACACCGTGCTCGTCGCGGATCCCGGCCAGCAGGCCGACCACCCGGCGGGCGGCCACCTCGAAGCCGGCCATGTCGAAGATCTGCGAGCCGATGTGCGAGTGGATGCCGCGCAGCTCCAGGCTGTCGTGGCCGAGCACCCGGCGCACCGCCTCGGCGGCCGCGCCCCCGGTGAGGGACAGGCCGAACTTCTGGTCCTCGTGCGCGGTGGCGATGAACTCGTGGGTGTGCGCCTCGACGCCGACGGTGATCCGGATCAGCACCTGCTGGCGCACGCCCTGGCGGGCGGCGATCGCGGCCAGGCGCTCGATCTCGTCGTAGGAGTCGACCACGATGTGCCCGACGCCGGTCTTCACCGCGTGCTCGAGCTCGTCCGCCGACTTGTTGTTGCCGTGCAGCGCGATCCGCCGCGGCGGCATCCCGGCGGCCAGCGCGACCGCCAGCTCGCCCGCGCTGCACACGTCGAGGTTGAGGCCCTCCTCGTGCAGCCAGCGCACGACGGCCTTGGAGAGGAACGCCTTGCCGGCGTAGTAGACGTCCGCCTCGGTGCCGAAGGCGTCCCGCCAGGCGCGCGCCCGGGAGCGGAAGTCCTCCTCGTCCAGCACGTAGGCGGGGGTGCCGAACTCGGCCGCCAGCCGCTTGACGTCGACGCCGCCGACGGTGGCCACGCCCTCGGCGTCGCGGGCGACGGTGCGCGACCAGACCTTGGGGTCGAGCGCGTTCAGGTCGGCGGGCGGGGCCTGGTAGTGGCCCTCGGGCAGGACGTCGCCGTGGCGGGGGCCTGCCGGGTGTGCGGAGCGGCTCATCTTCGTAGATCCTTCGAGACCTATGGCGAGGGGCGGCGACGGTCCCCGTTGACCGTCAGCCGCCCCCGCTGTGCGCTTGGGGGTGGTGCCTACATCCGCTCGGGCGCCGTCACGCCCAGGAGCGTGAGGCCGTTGGCGAGCACGGTGCGCGTCGCCTCGACCAGCCAGAGGCGGGCGCGGTGCGTGTCGTTGAGCTCCTCGTCGCCCTTGGGCAGGAACATGCAGTTCTCGTACAGGCGGTGGTATTTGCCCGCGAGCTTCTCCAGGTACACGGCGACCCGGTGCGGCTCGCGCAGCTCGCCGGCCGTGGCCAGCACCCGCGGGAACTCCGCGAGGTGGCCGAGCACGTCGGACTCCCACTCGGTGGCGAGCAGCTCGGGCTTGAACTGCTCGACCGTGCCCTTGTCCACGCCCAGCTCGGCGGCCTTGCGCGCCACGCCGCACATCCGGGTGTGCGCGTACTGGACGTAGAAGACCGGGTTCTCGTTGGTCTGGCTCGTCAGCAGGTTGATGTCCAGCGTGATCGTCGAGTCCGTGGAGGAGCGCGCCAGGGTGTAGCGGGCGGCGTCCACGCCGATCCACTCGACCACGTCGTCGATCGTGATGATGTTGCCGGCCCGCTTGGACATGCGGACCTCTTCGCCGTCGCGAAGCATCTTCACGAACTGGCCGATCTTCACCTCGATGTTGTGGTTCATGTCGTCGCCCGCGCAGGCCGAGATGGCCTTGAGGCGGTTGACGTAGCCGTGGTGGTCGGCGCCCAGCATGTAGAGCGCGACCTCGGCGCCGCGGTCCCGCTTGGACAGGTAGTACGCGGCGTCGGCGGCGAAGTAGGTCTTGTCGCCGTCGGCCTTGATCAGGACGCGGTCCTTGTCGTCTCCGAAGTCGGTGGTGCGCAGGAAGACCGCGCCGTCCTGCTCGAAGACGTGGCCCTGCTCGCGCAGCCGGTCGATGGCCTTCTCGACCGCGCCGGAGTCGTGCAGCGTCTTCTCCGAGAACCACACGTCGAAGTGGGTGCCGAACTCGTCCATCGAGCGCTGGATCTCGGACACCATGAGCTTGAGGCCCTCGGTGCGGAAGACCTGCAGCTGCTCGTCCTCGGGCAGGTCGAGCACGCCCGGGACCGCGTCGGTGAGCGCCTTGGCGATGTCGACGATGTACTCGCCGACGTACCCGCCCTCGGGCACCTCGCGGCCGTTCGCGGCGGCCTGCAGCGAGGCGGCGAACTTGGTGATCTGCACACCGGCGTCGTTGAGGTAGTACTCGGTGGTGACGTCGGCGCCGGAGGCCCGCAGCACGCGCGCCAGCGAGTCGCCGACGGCGGCCCAGCGGACGCCGCCGATGTGGATCGGGCCGGTCGGGTTGGCGGAGACGAACTCCAGGTTGATCTTCAGGCCGCCGAGGGCGTCGTTGCGGCCGTAGGCCTCGCCCGCCTCGACGATGGTGCGCGCCAACGCACCGGCGGTGGCGGTGTCCAGGGTGATGTTCAGGAAGCCCGGACCGGCGATGTCGACCTTGGCGACGCCGGTGATCCCTCGCAGTCGCTCGACCAGCAGCTCGGCAACGGCTCGCGGCGGCTTGCCGGCCGCCTTGGCGAGCTGGAGGGCCACGTTCGTCGCGTAGTCGCCGTGGTCCCGGTTCTTGGGCCGGTCGACCGTCACGTGCTCGGGCACGGCGACGGCCAGCTCGCCCGCCTCGACGGCGGAGCTCACTGCGGCCTGGATTGCCTGGGAAAGGTCTGCGGGGGTCACGACGCCAAGCGTAGGCGAGACGGGGTGCCCGCCCGCCACTCGGTTTACCGGTTGAGACGCCGGGGTGCCGTCGTTACGGGGTCTCAACCGCGATCGGTGCGCTCTGTTCGCTCAGGGCGAACTGCGACGGCCCCTTCGCCGGCCTGCTCGCCGGCCTCTTCGCCGGGCGGCCCGCCGGGGTGCCCGGTGAGCCGCATCAGGCGTCGCACCAGGGCCACCAGGTCGGCCGGGTCGAAGGGCTTGCCGAGGTAGCCGTCCACCCCGACCGTCTCCCCCAGGTCGAGGTCCGCCGGGGTGCAGGCGCTCACGATCGCGATCGGCAGCCGGCTGGTGTCCGGGGTCGCGCGCAGCCGGGCCGCCGTCCGCAGGCCGTCCAGCCGCGGCATCACCACGTCCAGCGTCACCACGTCCGGCTGCACCCGGCGGATGACCTCCAGGCACTCGGCGCCGTCGGCGGCGGTCACCACCTCGAAGCCTTCGAGCTCCAGGTTGATCCTGATCAGCTGGCGGATCACCTCGCTGTCGTCCACCACGAGGACCCGCCCGGACACTCCCGACACCTCACCGAGGGTATCGGCGGCCCCGCCGCCCCGTCCGGCCTTTGGGCACTTCCGCTCCCCCGCCCGCCGGGGCCGCCGCGACGATCTTCGGGGAAACCCGTGCACGGGCCGCGTCCGAAGCCTGGTAGTGTTCTCCACGTCGGAAGCGCGAGCGACCGACAGGCCAACAGGCCCCCGTAGCTCAGGGGATAGAGCACCGCCCTCCGGAGGCGGGTGCGTAGGTTCGAATCCTACCGGGGGCACTCACGCAGTGATTGCGAGAGTGTAATCAGGGCCCAGATCAGTGGAGTTGATCCACGATCTGGGCCTTTGTCGTGTTCCGGGCCCGGTGCGGCCGGACCGGACCGGGCCCGGCACGGAACCGGGCCCGACGGGTTCAGAAGGCCGCCGCCTCCGCCTGGGCGTACAGGTCCGCGACGGCGTGGTCGAAGGAGGCGCTGTAGGAGACGTCGTCGGTGTCGCCGCCCTGCTGGTAGCCGCCGATCACGCCGATCACGTCGCCGGTGGCGGTGTTGACCCAGGGGCCGCCGCTGGTGCCGGACGGGTAGGCCGGGCAGTGCACCACGCGCTGGTAGGCGCTCTGCTGTCCGGTGGTGTTGGTGCACAGCAGGGGCGTCTCGGAGTCGGCGGGGTAGCCGTAGAGCCGGACGGTGGCGTCGAACGGCTCGTCGGCGCCCAGCCGGTTGCCGCCGACCACGTCCTCGACGTTGCGGCCGTTGCTGGGGGCCGTCTCCAGGATCGCGAAGTCCTCGTCCACGTCGCCCTTCTGGGCCCAGCCGGCGGTGGTGTGGATCGCGGTCACCTGCCAGGTGCCGTACGGGGCGGAGCCGTCGCGGTAGCCGGGGGCGAAGGTGACGCCGTCGGTGCCGCCGAGGCAGTGCGCGGCGGTCAGCAGCAGGTTGGCGGTGGCGCTGTGCAGCACGCTGGCGGTGCAGAAGTGGTTGCCGGCCGCCAACGCGCCGCCGAACAGCGCGCCGACGGTCCCGGCTTCACGGTCGCCGGCCGGGGCCGGGCCGGTGGTGCCGAGGGCGACGTCGGAGGCGGCGGGAGCGGCGGCGTGGGCGGGGGCGGCCGCGGTGGACGGGTCGACCGGCGGCGGGGCGGCGGTCGGAGTCGCGGGCGCGGGCGCGGAGGACGCGGGGGCCGCGACCTGGGTGGCCGCCGCCGGATCGGTGGCCGGGGCGGGCACGGCGGCGGCACGGGTGCTGCGGGCCGCCTTCCCGGCGGCCGTCGCGTCCGACAGGTCCAGCCCGTGCGTCCCGCTCAGCAGGGCGGCGACCGCCACCGCGGACAGCACGGTGAACAGGGACGGGGCCAGGAGTCTGCGGCGGCGCGACCTCTGGCGGCTGTGCTTGCCCATGCCTGTTTCTCCTGCCGGGGCGATCGGGGGCGGCGTTCGGTCAACGACTATGCCGCCTCAGCCTGGTAGGGGCGTGACCGGCTCCTTGGAGCTCGATGAGAAACCCGCCACCCGGCCGCACCCCCGGGCGTCACCGGCCGGCGAGCACCGCATCCAGTTCGGCGGCTCCGACGAAGGCGGTGTGCGTCCCGGCGGCGGTGCAGGCGAAGGCCCCGGCCACCGTACCGGCCCGGGCGCAGTCCAGCGGCGAACGGCCCTGGAACCAGGCGTACAGGAAGCCCGACACGAAGGCGTCCCCGGCGCCGTTGCTGTCCACCACCGGGCGGCCCGGGTCGACGGCCGGCAGGTGGCGCGGCGCGGGGTCGTCCCGGGTGAGCAGGTGGCAGCCCTCGGCACCGGCGGTGGCGACGACCACCCGTGCGCGCCCCTCGGCGAGGATCGCGCGCATCACCTCCTCGTGCCGGCCGGGGCAGCCGGCCGCGGAGAGGAAGACCAGGTCGGAGCCGAGCGCGTACGCACGGTGGTACGGGTCGACGCCGTCCCAGTCGTGCAGGTCGGTGGAGGTGGTGCGGCCGAGGCGGTGGAGGTCGCCGTACATGTCCCGGTTGACGCCGGTGATGGACAGGTGGACGTGCCGGCTGCGCTCGGCGTACGGCAGGTAGAGGTCGCGCGGCAGCCGCAGGTCGGCGGGGTGGCGGGCGTCGAAGAAGGAGAACCGGCGGCCGGCCGCGTCCACCAGGTTGATCCCGCGCGGGGTGCCGTGCGGGCTCACCAGGTGCGCGAAGTGCAGGCCGTGGCGCGCGTAGTGGGCGCGGATCAGGTCGCCCTGGGCGTCGTCGCCGAGGAAGTCGATGAACGCGGTGCGCAGGCCGAGGTGGTGGGCGCCGAGGGCGACGCCGTTGCCGGTGTGGCCGACGTAGTCCCGCACCGGTTCGACGAGCTGCGAGTCGCCGGGCGGAACTTCCAGCCGCTCGACCCGGACGATGGTGTCCACGCCGGCGCCGCCGACGACGAGCAGGTCGAACTCGGGCTGCGCGGCCCCGGACGGCACGTTCTCGGGCGGCACGTTCTCGGACAGCACGGCGGCGCCTCCTTGATCCCTGGACGGTGGCCAGGAGTCAAGCAGGCGCCGGAGGTTGACTGCAAGACTTTGCTGCAACTTTCAGTCGCTCGACGGCCGCTCCGCTCCGGTCTCCGCCCCGGCCTCCGCCCGCTCCTCGCTCGCGGGGCGGACGTTGGCCCCGACATCGGCCGCGGCCGCCGCCCGCAGGTCCGTCGGACGGCCGTCCACGGCCGGTACGGCCGCAGCCTGCGCCCGCGCCGCGGAGGCGCCGCCCTCGACGGTGGTGGCCTCACCGGGCGCCGGCCGGTGGTTGATCATCAGCACCGCGACCAGCGCGGCCGCCAGCAGGACGCCCATCGCCACCCAGGTCGCGATCACGTAGCCGTGCACCGCGCCCTCGGCCCGCACCGCCGGGCCGGAGGCGATCCGGGTGGCCAGGAAGCTCGCGGTGGCACTCGCGGCGATCGTGTTCAGCAGCGCCGTGCCGACCGAGCCGCCCACCTGCTGGGCCGAGTTGATGGTGGCCGAGGCCGCGCCGGTCTCGTTCGGGGCGACCCCGAGGGTGGCCAGGCTCATCGCCGGCATGAACACCAGGCCCATGCCGAAGCCGAGCAGCAGCTCGGCGGGCAGCACCATGCCGGCCCACGGGCTGTCCACCCGCATCTGGGTCAGCCAGGCCATCCCGGCCGCGGCGAGCAGCAGCCCCGGGCCGATCAGGTTCCGGGACGGCACCCTGGTCATCATCCGGGCCGCGACGCCCGTCGAACTCAGCACGATGGCGGCCGTCATGGGCAGGAAGGACAGGCCGGACATGATCGGCGAGAAGTGCTTGATGGCCTGCAGGTAGTAGGTCAGGAACAGGAACAGGCCGAACATGCCGACCATCGCCAGGCCCACCGAGAGCGCGCCGCCACCGCGGTTGCGGTCCGCGACGATGTGCAGCGGCAGCAGCGGGTGCGCGGTACGCCGTTCGACCAGCACGAACGCCGCGAGCAGCGCCACGCCCAGGACCAGCGAGCCGGTCACCAGGCCGTCGCCCCAGCCGCGGCTCACGGCCTCGGAGGTGCCGTAGACGATCGCCAGCAGGCCGCCGCAGCCGAGCAGCGCCCCGGGCAGGTCCAGCGGCGTCCGGCGGCCCTTCCCGACGTGGTCGCGCTTCAGCACGTTGAACGCCGCGATGGCGGTGACGACGGCGATCGGCACGTTGACGAACAGGCACCAGCGCCAGTTCAGGTACTCGGTCAGCAGCCCGCCGGCGATGAAGCCGATCGCGGAGCCGCCGGCGGCGATCGCACCGAAGATGCCGAAGGCCGTACTGCGTTCCCGCGGATCGGAGAAGGTGGTGGAGAGCAGCCCCAGCGCGGAGGGCGCGAGCAGGGCGCCGAACGCCCCCTGGAGGGCACGGGCGCCGAAGAGCATGGCCGGGCCGACCGCCGCACCGCCGAGGGCGGAGGCGAGGGCGAAGCCCAGCAGGCCGACGGTGAAGACGCGCTTGCGGCCGAAGAGGTCGCCCAGCCGGCCGCCGAGCAGCAGCAGACCGCCGAAGGCGAGCGTGTAGGCGGTGATCACCCACTGCCGGTCGGCGTCCGAGATGCCCAGGTCCCGCTGGGCGGACGGCAGTGCGATGTTCACGATGGTGATGTCGAGCACGATCATGAGCTGGGCCGTGGCGATGACGGCCAGCGCCCACCAGCGGCGGCGGTCCGCGTCCTCATGACCGGTGACGGTTTGCGCAGTCACTGATCGAGCCTTCCGGAGTGGGGCGGAGAGGTCACGCAGTCGCCTTCCAGCCAAACTCCGCTCCGGACGAATGGCAAGGAAAAACCTCACCAAATCGGACTCAGGGGACAAAAGGACCAGGCCCCCGGGACTCCGGACCGAGTCCCGGGGGCCTGGTTCCCGGCCCCGCGGCCACCGCCGGCGCCGCGCCGTGCCCGACGCGCGCTCGACGGAACACGGCCGTCAGAGCGCCGAGAGCTCCTCGACCAGGTCGTCCAGACCCAGCGAGCCCTGCGAGAGCGCCGCCATGTGCCAGGCCTTGAGGTCGAACTCCTCGCCGCGCGCCTCGTGCGCCGCCTTCGCCGCCGCCCGTCCGCGCAGCCAGGCGCGCTCGCCGAGCTTGTAGCCGATCGCCTGGCCGGGCAGGCCCAGGTAGCGGACCAGCTCGCTGTCCAGGAACTCGGCGGACAGGCCGCAGTACAGGCCGAAGAACTCCCGGGCGTCCTCCGGGGCGACCGGCTCGCCCGGCTTGTACGGGGAGTCCGCCGGGAAGTCCAGGCCCACGTGCATGCCGATGTCGACGATCACCCGCAGCGCGCGCATCATCTGCGCGTTGAGGTAGCCCAGGCGGTGGCCCGGGTCGGTGAGGTAGCCGAGCTCGTCCATCAGGCGCTCGGCGTACAGCGCCCAGCCCTCCAGGTTGGCGCTCACCCCGCCGAGGCTCACCTGGTAGGTGGAGAGCCGGTCGGCGACGTAGTTCCACTGCGCGAGCTGGAGGTGGTGGCCCGGCACGCCCTCGTGGTACCAGGTGGAGACCAGGTCCCAGACCGGGAAGCGGTCCCGGCCGACCAGCGGCAGCCAGGTCCGCCCGGGGCGGCTGAAGTCCAGCGAGGGCGCGGTGTAGTACGGCGCGGCGGCGCTGCCGGCCGGGGCGATCCTCGACTCGACCCGGGTGACCGGCTCGGCCAGGTCGAAGTGGGTGCCCTGGAGGTCCCGGACGGCCTGGTCCATCAGGCCCTGGAGGTACTCCCGGGTGGTCTCGGCGCCCTCGATGGCCGGGCCGTCGGACTCCAGCCACTGCATCGCCGCCAGCGGGCCCGCGCCCGGCAGGACCTTCTCGGCCTCGACCTCCATCTGCGCCAGCAGGTCGTGGAACTCGCTCCACGCCCAGGCGTAGGCCTCGTCCAGGTCCAGGTCGGCACCGGTCCAGTAGCGCACCCAGCGGACGTAGCGCTCCCGGCCCGCGGTGTCCGGAGCACCGGCGGCGGCCGGGCCGTACACGTCGCGCAGCCAGTCGCGCAGCTCGGCCAGCGCCTCGGCGGCGGCCACCGCGTGCTTCGACAGCTCGGGGTGCAGGGCCTCCGGCGCCCCCTGGACGAACTGTCCGAACCAGGCACCGGGCACCCGCTCGTCCGCGGGCGTGTCCTCGCCCAGCCACTCGGCGAACTGCCCGAGCACCGTGGTCACCTGGCGCGGGCCGGACAGCAGGCCGCGCTCGACGCCCTCGGCCAGCGTCCGCCGGTACTGCTCGAACGCCACCGGGATCCTCGCCATGCGGCGGCCGACCACCTGCCACTCGGCCTCGGTGTCGGTCCCCATCAGGGTGAAGGACTCCCGCAGGTCGTGCACCGGGGAGCCGAGGTTGCGCAGCGAGCGGAAACCCTCCCCGGCCTCGTGGACGGCGAGTTCGGCGGACAGCCGCTCGCGCAGCAGCCGGGCGCAGCGGCGCTCGGCCTCGTCCTCGGCCGCGCCGGCCCGCTCGGCCTCGTCGAGCTTCGCCAGGGTGCGGCGGGCGAGGTCGGCCAGGGCCTCGGGGCCGGCCGGGGAGAGGTCGGGCAGCCGGTCGTCATCGAGGTTGAGGCCGAGGTACACCGCGGTCAGCGGGTCGAGCTCGGCCAGTTCGCGGACGTGGTCGTCGGCGATGCGGCGAGGGGTGGCGCCGTCGGCGGTGATCAGTTCTTCACGCATTCCGACATCATTTCGTGGCGCGGCCGCTTTGCAACCCCTTTGCGAGTGGGGTTCGCCTGCGAAAGTCCGTTCGGCGCGACAGGACCGGATCGGCCCGGCGCCCATTACGCTTGGCCGCCATGGAAGCCAGCCCCACCTCCGCAGGTCAGGCGCCCGTCCCGGCCGCGTCCGAGCCGCGTCCGCGCCGCACCGGCTACCGACGGCTGCCGGTCCAGCAGCGGCGCGAGCAGCTGATCACGGTCGCCCTGGAGCTGTTCGCCTCCCGGCCGCCCGAGGAGGTGAGCCTGGACGACGTCGCCGAGGCCGCCGGGGCCTCCCGCCCGCTGGTGTACCGCTACTTCGCGGGCGGCAAGCAGCAGTTGTACGAGGCCGCGCTGCGCACCGCGGCGGACGAGCTGACCAGCCGCTTCGCCGTACCGGTCCGCGGGACGCCGTCCGAGCAGCTGTCGGCGGTGCTGGACGGCTACTTCGCCTTCGTGGCCGAGCACGACGCGGGCTACTCGGCGCTGCTGCGCGGCGGTTCGGTGGTGGAGACGGCCCGCACCTCGGCCATCGTGGACGACGTCCGGCGGGCGGCGCTGCGGCGCACGCTGCGGCACCTGGGCGTGCGGGAGGCCGGGCCGCGGCTGAAGCTGCTGGTGCGCTCGTGGATCGCGGTGGTCGAGGGCGCGTCGCTGAGCTGGCTGGACGAGGGGCGCGCGCTGCCGGTGACGGAGCTGCGCGACTGGCTGGTGGACCAGTTCACCGCGATGGCCGCGGCGACGGCGCTGCACGACCCGCAGACGGCCGAGGTGCTGGCGGGGGTGCTCGCGCTGGAGGGGCCGCGGCCGCAGCGGGCGGAGCGGCTGCGGGCGGTCCTGGGCGGCGCTTCGTAGCTCGCGATTCCGGGGCCGGCCGCCCGCTCCGCTCCGGGGCCGCACGGCTTCAGGGCCGCACGACTTCGCGGCCGCGGGTCGTGGCGGCCCTCCCGACCCCCGTGCCAAGGGTCGGGCGGCCTCGGCTGTTACGCCTTGCCGAGCACCTGGCGCTGGCGGCCGAGCCCGTCGATCTCGATCTCGACCACGTCGCCCGGGGCGAGGAACGGCGTGCCGGGTCGGCCCAGGGTGACCCCGGCCGGGGTGCCGGTGATGATCACGTCGCCGGGCTCCAGCACCATGAACCGGCTCGCGTAGCGGACCAGTTCGAGCACCGGGAAGACCATCTCCGCGGTGCTGCCGTGCTGCCGCTGCTCGCCGTTGACCCAGAGCCGCAGGGTCAGCGCCTGCGGGTCGGCCACCTCGTCGGCGGTGACCAGCCAGGGCCCGAGCGGGGTGAAGGTCTCCGCCGACTTGCCCTTGTCCCACTGGCCGCCGCGCTCGAACTGGAAGGCCCGCTCGGTGACATCGTTGGCGATCGTGTAGCCGGCGATCACCCCGGCCGCCTCGGCGTGCGAGTCCAGGTAGCGGGCGGTGCGGCCGATCACGACGGCCAGTTCGGCCTCGTAGTCGGTCTTCTCGCCGCCGCGCGGCACCAGCACCTCGTCGTACGGGCCGACCACGGTGGAGCTCGGCTTGAGGAAGATCACCGGCTCGGCCGGGATCGCGGCCCCGGCCTCGGCCGCGTGGTCGCGGTAGTTGAGCCCGATGCCGACCACCTTGCCCGGCCGGGCCACCGGTGCGCCCACCCGCAGACCGTCGAGGTCCACCACCGGCAGGAGGCCGGAGGCCGCCTCCCGGGCCAGCGCGGCCGGGTCCAGCCCGGCCAGGAAGGCCCCGTCGAGGTCGCGGGCCCGCCCCGAGAGGTCGTACGCGGTGCCGTCCTCGCCCAGGACGACCGGGCGCTCGGCGCCCGCGGGTCCGACGCGCAGGAGCTTCATCGATCCGTCACCAGCCTTTCGTCGCAGCTCACCGGGGCGGCGCGGACGCCGCTCCCGTGTCCGGCAACGAGGTATACCAACGCGTCCGGGTCGCGGACCAGACCGTCCCGATGGGCGAAATCCTCCCGGTTCCCGCCCGGGCCGCGGGCCGGGCTCGGCGGCCCGCACGGTTGACACCCGACGGGCGTCAGGCCCACGGGCCGGCGGTGCGGGCCGGCGGAGCGGGCGGGCAGTGCGGGCCGACGGTGACTCCGGGCCGCGCGGGACGCCTCAGTCGCCCTGCGCGCCGCCGAGCAGCACCCCCAGGCTCAGCGCCCGCGCCCGGCCCGCGCCGAGCCGGACGGCCTCCCGCTGCCAGTGCGCGAGGTCGCGCCGCGCGTCCGCCCGGGCCTCCGGGGTGGCGCCGGGCACCTGGGCCAGCTCGTCCAGCAGCGCGACGGCGGCACCCGGGCTGCCGTCCCGGGCCAGCCAGAGGGCCAGGTCGTGGCAGGTGCGCAGGGTGCGCGGGTCGTCCGGTCCGCAGATCCGGGCGAAGTCGGGCACGAGCGCGGTGAGGATCTCGACCGCCTCCGCCGACTCGCCGGCCTCGCCGTGCCGCCAGGCCCGGTCGGCCCGCCGGCGCAGCTGCTCCGGGCTGGGGTCGTCCGGGCGCAGCATCCCGGGCCGGACGACGCGCAGCCGCTCCAGCACCTCGGCGGCTCCGGCGGGCCGCTGCTCGGGCCGCTTGGCGAGCAGTTCGGCGATCAGCGCGCCCAGCGCGGGGTCCTTGCTGCGGACCCGGAACGGGACCTCCTCCAGGTGCCGGTACATGTACTCGGCGGCCGAGGCGGCGCGGAACGGGCGCGCGCCGGTGCAGACCTCGTACAGCATGATGCCGAGCGCGTAGAGGTCGGCCCGGCCGTCCACCACGCCGCCGGACCAGCACTCGGGCGCCAGGTACGGGACGGTGCCGACCACGTTGCCGGTGGAGGTGAGCCGGACGGTCTGGGTGACCAGTCGGGCGATGCCGAAGTCCAGGACCTTGGCCCGCTCCCCGTCCTGCGCGATCATCACGTTCTCGGGCTTGATGTCCCGGTGGACGATCCCCGAGCGGTGCGCGGCGTCCAGCGCCTTGCACACGTGCCGCATCCAGCGCAGCGCCTGCTTGTGGTCCGGCCGGCCGTCCTTGAGCACCTCGGACAGCGCCCGGCCTCGGACCAGCTCCATCACCAGGTACGGGATCTTCCCGGAGCCGGTCTCCGTCCACCCGTAGTCGTACACGGTCACGATGTGCGGATTGTTGAGGCCGCCGGCCGTCCGGGCCTCGCGGACGAACCGGCTGACCGCCTCCCGGTCGGTGGCGTGCTCGGCGAGCAGCACCTTGACCGCGACCTCCCGGTCGATAGTCGTGTCGGTGGCCCGCCAGACCACGCCGAACCCGCCCCTGCCCAGCTTCTGCTCCAGCCGGAAGCGACCGCCGAGCACCTCGCCCTTCTCCATGCCCTCCCCCAACTCGACCGCGCCCGCCCGGCATTCGCCGTCGGGAGGGGTCACCATAGCGGCGGGCGGGAACGAACGGGTGAACGTCCCCGGGCCGCCCTCCTACGGCTTGGGCCGGGGCAGCCCGGGCGGGTTGATCTCCGAGTT
The DNA here is from genome assembly GCF_053611565.1 of Kitasatospora sp. NPDC054795. NCBI lineage: Bacteria > Bacillati > Actinomycetota > Actinomycetes > Kitasatosporales > Streptomycetaceae > Kitasatospora > Kitasatospora sp. NPDC054795. Next base: position 9,956 of record NZ_JBSHAP010000004.1, on the reverse strand, counting down.
CGGCACGGCCTCGTTGTCCAGGCCCCAGCGCTTGAGCACCTGCCCGTACGTGCCGTTGCGGATCAGTTCGTCGATCGCCCCGTTCAGCGCCTTGACCAGCCCGTTGTCCTTCCGGGTGGTCGCCGCGATCTTGCCGAGGACGTCCGCGCCGCCGCCCGAGTAGGTGCCGACGACCTCGGTCTCGCCGGTCCGCACGGCGTGGAAGGCCAGGCTGGGGTTGGGGCCGGTGTAGACCTCGATCCGGCCGGAGGCGAGCGCCAGGTAGTACTCGGTGCCCTGGAAGTACTTGATGTCGATCGGCTTGAGCCCGTTCCTGACGTTCTCCTCGCTCCAGGAGACCAGCAGCTTCTCCTGGTTGGTGCCGGTGGCGACGCCGACCGCCCTGCCCGCGAGGTCCTTGGGGCCGGTGACCTTGAGGCCGCCGCCCTTCTTCGCCTCGAAGCCCAGGACGTCCAGCCGGTAGGTGGCGAAGTCGTACTTCTCCTTGCGCGCCTCGGTGACGGTGATGTTGGAGACGCCGACGTCGTACTTGCCGCTGTCCAGACCGACGAAGATGTTCTCCCAGGAGACCGGGTTGAACTCGACCTTGAGGCCCAGCACGTTGCCGATCAGGGAGGCGAGGTCCGGCTCGACGCCGATGATCGTCCTGTCGTCGTCGGCGTAGAAGTCCAGCGGCGGGGTGGTGCCGATCGAGTCGACGACGGTCAGCGTCCCCTTCTTCCTGATCTCCTCCGGGACCAGCGCGGCGATCGCGTCGACTTTGGGCGTGGTGACCCGGTTCTGGTCCGGCGAGAGGTTCACCACCGTGCCGTCCGGCGCGGTGCTGCCCCTGGCCGGGGCGAGTTCCGCCGACGCGCCCGTGGCGGAGCCGCCGCAGCCGGCCAGGGCGAGGGCGGCGGCGAGCGCGCCGGCGGCGGTCACGAGGGCGCGACGGGGTAGGGACATGGCGGAACTCCTGCTCGGTGAAGGGGGGTGGAGGGTATGGAGGGTCAGAGGACCTTGGCCAGGAAGGCCCGGGTGCGCTCGTGCCGCGGCCGGTCCAGGACCTCGGCGGGCGGGCCCTGCTCGACCACCACGCCGCCGTCCATGAAGACCACGGTGTCGGCGACCTCGCGGGCGAAGCCGATCTCGTGGGTGACCACGATCATCGTGGTGCCGCTGCGGGCGAGGTCCTTGATGACGTCCAGCACCTCGCCGACCAGCTCCGGGTCCAGCGCCGAGGTGGGCTCGTCGAACAGCAGCACCTTGGGCTCCAGCGCCAGCGCCCGGGCGATCGCCACCCGCTGCTGCTGCCCGCCGGACAGCTGCCGGGGGTAGGCGGCGGCCTTGTCGGCCAGCCCGACCCGCTCCAGCAGCGCCAGCGCCGCCGCCCTGGCCCCGGCCTTCGGGCGGCGCAGCGCGGCGACCGGCGCCTCGACCAGGTTCTCCAGCACGGTGAGGTGCGGGAACAGGTTGAAGTTCTGGAACACGAAGCCGATGCCGGTGCGCTGGCGCAGCACCTCGCGCTCCTTGAGCTCGTACAGCCGGTCGCCGGAGCGGCGGTAGCCGATCAGCTCGCCGTCGATGGCGACGTGGCCGCGGTCCAGCTTCTCCAGGTGGTTGATCGCCCGCAGCAGGGTGGACTTGCCGGAGCCGGACGGGCCGAGCACCACGGTCACCGAGCCGGCCGGGACGTCCAGGTCGACCCCGCGCAGCACCTCCAGCCGGCCGAAGCTCTTGTGCAGGCCGCGGACCCGCACCATCGGGGCGGCCGGGGCCGGGCCGGGAGGGTTCGGATCGGGCTTCGTCAGCGTGGTCACGACTGTCCTCCGGGGATAGGGGCGGCGGGCCGGGTGCGGTCCGGCAGGCTCCGGGCGAGGGCCCGGACGCGCTGCCACGGGGTGGGCGGCGGGGTGCGCTCGGCGCCGCGGGCGAAGTGGCGCTCGACGTAGTACTGGCCGATCGAGAGGGCGGTGGTCAGCAGCACGTACCAGACGGTGGCGACCATCAGCAGCGGCACCACCCGGCCGGTTCGGCCGTAGACCACCTGGGCCTGGTAGAAGAGTTCGCCGATCGCCATCACGTAGACCACCGAGGTGCCCTTGAGCAGGGAGATCACCTCGTTGGCGGCGGCCGGGAGGATGCCGCGCATCGCCTGCGGCAGCACGATCCGCCAACCCTGCCGCCAGCGCGGGATGCCGAGCGCGGCGGCGGCCTCCCGCTGGCCGGCGTCCACCGCGATGATGCCGCCGCGGATGATCTCGGCGGCGAACGCGGCCTGGTGCAGCCCCAGGCCGAGCACCGCCGCGCCGAGCGCGCCGAGCACCCCGACCGTCTCGACCTCGCCGAAGGTCGGGCCGAACGGGATGCCGATCCCGAACCGCTTGTACAGGTAGGAGAGGTTGAACCAGAACACCAATTGGACGATCAGCGGGATCGAGCGGAACACCCACACGTAGGCCCAGGCGATGGAGCGCAGGATCGCGCTGCGGGACAGCCGCATCGCGGCCACCGCGGTGCCCAGCACGAAGCCCAGCACCGTGCCGTAGGCGGTGAGTTCGAGGGTCCGTCCGATCGCCCGGAGGATGGTGTCGGCGGTGAAGTAGAGCCGGAACGTGGCCCAGTCCCAGCCGGGGTTGGTGGCCAGGCCGTGGGCGAACTGGGCGAGCACGACCAGCGCGGCGATCCCGGCGGCCCAGCGCCAGGGGTGGCGGGCGGGCACGGTCCGCAGGCCGGCCAGTGCGTCGAGGTCGAGGTCGGGGGCGGCCGGGGGCGGGGCCGGCCGGGTCCCGGTGGTGACGGTGGTGACGGTGGTGACGGTCATCGGAGGTCTCCTCGGTGGCCGGCGCTCAGGCGTGCTCGGGCGGGCTGATCCGCGATTCCTCGATCGCCGACTCGGCGACCCCCCACTTGCGCAGGATCCGCTCGTACGTCCCGTCCTTGATCAGCTGGTTGACCGCCGCCTGGAGGGCCGGGGCGAGCTTCGAACCCTTCTTCAGGGCGAAGCCGACGTCGAGGCGGTGGAACTCGTTGAGGAAGCGGGTCCCGGAGGCCTCCTGCGCGGCCTGGTGGCGCAGGCCGTTGATGGTGGACATCTCGATGTCCACCCGGCCCTGCTGGAGGCTGGTCAGCAGGGCTCCGCTCTCGCCGAACGCCTTGACCTCGTACGGCTTCTTCCCGGCGTCGGCGCAGACGTTCTTCCGGCTGTTGAGGGTGGTCTCGAAGGTGGTGCCGGCGCCGGTGCCGATGGTCAGTCCGCACAGCTGGACCAGGTCGGTGACCGGCTGGACCGCGGTGTTGTCCTTCTTCACCGCGAAGCCCTGGCCGTCGTCGATGTAGGTGACGAAGTCGATGGTCCTCAGCCGGGCCGCGGTGACCCCGAAGTTGCCGGTGCCGACGTCGTACTTCCCGCTGTCCAGGGCGGGCAGGATGGTCTCGAAGGCGGCCTGCTCGCGCTGCACGGTCAGGCCGAGCAGCCTGGCCACCGCGTCGGTGAAGTCCACGTCGATCCCGGCCGGCTTCCTGTCGGCCTGGTCGGTGTAGAACGCGCTGGGCGGCGCGCCGAAGGCCGAGCCGAACTTCAGCGTGCCGGCCCTGCGGACCTCCTCGGGCAGCAGCGCGGCGGCGGACTCCGAGGTCCTGAGGCCGGAGACGAGGTCCTCGGTGGCGGTGGCGGCCGGACCGCCCGCCGCCGCGCCCGCGATCTTCGGGTCCGAGCCGCAGGCGGCCAGGGCCAGGACCGGCAGCAGGACGGCGGTCGCGAGCAGGCGGCGGCGGACGGTGGTGGTTCTCACGAGGCGGCCTTTCAGGAGGTCGTGGTCAGAACGGGCAGGTGCTTCTCGAAGGGAAGCGGCCCGATGGTCATGGGGTCGGCGCAGACGTCGAACAGCGGGGTGTAGCCGGCCGCCAGGTAGAGGTTCCTGGCCTCGGGCTGGCGCGGGCCGGTGGTGAGGTGGAAGCGGGTGTAGCCGGCCGCGGCCGCCGTCCGCTCCAGCTCGGCCAGCACCCGGCGGGCCAGGCCCCGGCGCCGGTGCGCGGAGTGCGTCCACATCCGCTTCACCTCGGCGGTGCGGTCGTCGTAGCGCTTGTACGCGCCGCCGGCCACCGGTTCGCCGTCCTCCAGCAGGAGCAGCAGCACGCCGTGCGGCTCGGCGAAGTCCCCGGCCGGGTAGCGGGCCATCTCCTGGTGCGCCTCGGGGCCGTACCGGGTGACGTACTCGTGGGTGAGCTCGCGCAGCAGCGGCTCGACCAGCGGATCGTCGATCACGGCCCTGCGGAACTCCCACCCGTCGGCCGGGCCCGCGCCCGCGCTCACGCCTGCACCGCGATCAGCTGGTGACGGTCGCGCTCGGCCCGCTCGGCCCGCTCGGCCTTGGCGGCCCTGGCGGCGTCCCGCTTGGCGACCTCCTCGCGGACGATCGGGATGACGTACCGGCCGAAGTCGATCGCGTCGTCCAGCAGGTGGTAGCCGCGCGCGGAGAGGATGTCCACGCCGAGGTCGTAGTAGTCGAGCAGCGCCTGGGCGACCGTCTCCGGGGTGCCGACCAGCGCGTTGGAGTTGCCCGCCCCGCCGGTGGCCGCGGCGGTCGGGGTCCACAGGGCGCGGTCGTAGCGCTCGCCGGCCTCGGCGATCTCGATCAGCCGCTGGGAGCCGACGTTCTCGGGTGCCGCGATCTCGCGCGTCCCGGCCTCGCGCGTCCCGGTCGCCGGGTTCGTCCCCGCCCGGTCGGTTCCCCGACGGTCCCGGATCGCGGCCACCGTCCGGTGCGCCTTCTCCCAGGCCAGCTCCTCGGTCGGCGCGATGATCGGCCGGAACGCCACCTGGATCCGCGGCACGTCGGTGCGCCCGGCGGCCCGGGCCGCCTCCTTCACCCGCTCGATCTGCTCGGCGGTGCGGGCCAGCGGCTCGCCCCAGAGGCAGTAGACGTCCGCCTCGGCGCCGCCGGCCGCGTAGGCCGCGTCGGAGGAGCCGCCGAAGGAGACCCCCGGGCGCGGCTGCTGCACGGGGAAGACGTCCGAGACGAAGTCGTCGAAGCGGTAGTACGGGCCCTCGTGGTCGAAGGGCTCCCGGCTGGTCCAGGCCTTCTTGACGATGCCGATGTACTCCCGGGTGCGCTCGTAGCGCTGGTCCTTGGTCAGGAAGTCGCCCTCGCGCTGCTGCTCGTGGTCGTTGCCGCCGGTGATGAAGTGCACGGTCAGCCGGCCGTCGCTGATCCGGTCGAGGGTCGCGAAGGTCTTGGCCGCGAAGGTCGGGTAGGAGACGTTCGGCCGGTGCGCCAGCAGGATCTGGAGGCGCTCCAGGTGCGAGGCGAGGAAGGCCGCCGCGGCCGACGGCTCCGGGGCGCCGGCCCCGTAGGCGAAGAGCACCCGGTCCCAGCCGTGGTCCTCGTGCGCCCGGGCCAGCCGCAGGGTGTAGTCGCGGTCGAAGGCGGCGGTGGTGCGGGCGGTGGTCTCCGAACCGTCGCCGGTGGCGGCGATACCGAGGAATTCGACGGGCATGGCGGAACCTTTCGGGTGGGCGGGACTCCGGTGGGCTGCGGGTGGGCAGGGGGTGCCACCCGGCCGGAGGCGGGGGGCGCCGGAGGCGGCCGCGGCGGGGCGGCCGTCGAACACGTGACGGTGGACGTGGCGGTGGAAACGGCGACGGGAGGGGACTGCCGGAGTGCGGGAGGACCGGAGTGCGGAAGGGCCGGAGCGCAGTGCGAAGTCGACGGCGGCAGCGAAGGCCTGACGCGTCGCCGGTCACCGACGACGGATCCGGGCCGCGACGGGGCGAACCGAGGGAGGGCTCCCCGCCGGGAGATCAGGCCGGACGGACGGCCCGCTGCCGGGTCAGCCGCGACACGCCGCGGACCACACCCGACCGAAGTCGATGTGGTCGCGGCTGACCAGGGGCTGCTCGGCGTACATGGCCTCAAGTTGAGCAGTCGGCCGATCGGTACGTCAACCATCCATCATTGCCGCACTGTTGCGATCTCCTGTCGCTTTTCCGACGCGCCCCGGCCGGGCCCTCCGCCGTCCCGATCACCCTTGACAGCCGTCGATCGCGCATGCGTACGATCGGCGCGGAGTGCAGTGCCATGCGCCGGCCGTGTTGAGGGACACGGGCCGCGCCCCCGTACGTGACCACCGCCGTACATCTCCCCGCCCGCACTCCGCCCAGGAGCCGCCGCCATGGCCACCCCGCAGGACGTCCTGCCCGCCCCCTCCGCACTCGACCGCCCCGCCGCGCCGCCCGCCGCCGAGGCCCGGATCGTCGCCCGCCGCAAGCCCGGCCAGTGGGCCGCCGCCGCCGTCGCCCTGCTGCTGGCCGCGATGGCGGTCAACTCGGTGATCCGCAACAAGGCCTTCCAGTGGAACGTGGTCGCCGACTGGTTCACCGCCCGGTCGGTGCTCGACGGACTCGCCCTGACCCTCTGGCTGACGGCCGTCACCCTCGCCCTCGGCTTCGTGCTCGGCACCCTCCTCGCCACCATGCGGCTGTCCGCCAACCCGGTGCTGCGCACGCTGAGCTGGGTCTACATCTGGGTGTTCCGCTCCACCCCGCCGCTGGTGCAGCTGCTGTTCTTCTTCAACATCGGCGCGCTCTACCCCACCCTCGGCCTCGGCGTCCCGTTCGGCCCCGAGTTCGTCACGGTCAGGACCGTCAACCTGATGGGCCCCACCCTGACCGCCGTCATCGGCCTCACCCTGCTGGAGACCGCGTACGCCGCCGAGGTGATCCGCGGCGGCATCCTGTCCGTCGACCGCGGCCAGCTGGAGGCGGCGTCCGCGCTCGGGCTCGGCCGGTGGCGGGTGCTGCGCCGGATCGTGGTGCCGCAGGCGATGCGGGCGATCGTGCCGACCGCCGGGAACATGCTGATCGGCGCGCTCAAGGGCACCAGCATCGTCAGCGTGCTGGCCGTCTCCGACCTGCTCTACTCGGTGCAGCTGGTCTACCTCCAGTCGTACCGGGTCATCCCGATGCTGATGGTCGCCACCATCTGGTACCTGGTGGTCACCACCCTGCTGTCCGTCGGCCAGTACTACGTGGAACGGCACTTCGCCCGGGGCGCCACCCGCGACGGCCTGCCGCCCACCCCGCTGCAGCGGGCCCGCGCGGCCTTCGTGAAGGTGGTGCGGGCATGACGGCGCTGGTCATCGTCGGCGCCGGCCCGCGCGGCACCGGACTGCTGGAGCGGATCGCCGCCAACGCGGCCGAACTCCTGCCCGAGGAGCGCCCGTTGGCGATCCACCTGGTCGACCCGTACCCGCCGGGCGCGGGCCGGATCTGGCGCCACGACCAGTCCCCGCTGCTGCGGATGAACTCCATGGCCGAGGACGTCACCATGTTCACCGACGAGCGCTCCACCCTCGAAGGGCCGGTCCGCCCCGGCCCCTCGCTCGCCGAATGGGCCGCGCGGCAGGAGGAGTTCGCGCCCTACCGGGAGGTCGCCGACCCGGCCGTCCGGGCCGAGCTGCGCACCCTCGCGCCCGCGGACTTCCCCACCCGCCGGGCCCAGAGCGCCTACCTGGACTGGGTGTTCCGCCGCGCCGTCGCCGAACTGCCGGCGCACATCGCGGTCACCGTCCACCGCGACACCGTCCGGCGGATCGAGGGCCCGGCCGACGGCCCGCAGGCCGTCCACCTCACCGACCGGACGCTCACCGCCGACCACGTCGTGCTCACCCTCGGCCACCTCGACTCGGCCCCGCACCCGCGCTTCGCCGCCGACGCCGCCTTCGCCGCCCGGCACGGCCGCTTCCACCTCCCGCCCGCCCACTCCGCCGACGTGACCGCCGAACTGGCCGCCCTCGCCCCCGGCGAGCAGGTGGTGCTGCGCGGCCTCGGGCTCGCCTCGGTGGACCTGGTCACACTGCTCACCGAGGGCCGCGGCGGCCGCTTCGAGCCGATCGGGGACGGGCCCGCGCTGCGCTACCTGTCGTCCGGCCGCGAGCCGGTGCTCCACCTCGGCTCCCGGCGCGGCGTCCCGTACCACTCCAAGACCGGCTACCGGCTCCAGGGGCCGCCCGCCCCGCTCCCCCGGTACTTCGACGAGGCCGCCGTGAACACCGTGCTCACCACCGGCGGACAGCTCGAACTGCGGCGCGACTTCTGGCCGTTGATGGCCAAGGAGATCGCCTTCGGGCACTACCACGAGCTGTTCCACGCCCACCCCGGGCGCACCGCCCTGCCCTGGCCGGAGTTCCTCGGCCGCTACGACCGGCACCACTGGTACGGCCCCGAACTCGCCGCCCTGATCGCCGAGGCCGTCCCCGACCCGGCCGACCGGATCGACTTCGAACGGCTCGACCACCCACTGGCCGGGCTCGAACTCGGCACCGACGAGGAGCTCCAGGCACACCTGCGCGGGTACGTCACCGCCGACGCCGACCGCCGCGCCGACCCGGCACACAGCGCCGACCTCGGCGCCTTCCTCGGCCTGCTCTCGCTGTTCGGCCAGCTCCCCCGGGTGATGGCGAGCGGCCGACTCACCGCCCGTTCGATCGCCGAGGAGGTGGACGGGTGGTTCTTCGGCTACTTCGGCTTCCTCGCCTCCGGCCCGCCCGGCTTCCGGCTGCGCCAGCTGCTCGCCCTCTCCGAGGCCGGGGTGGTGCGCTTCCTCGGCGCGGACGTGCGGATCGAACGGGACGAGGCGAGCGGCACCTGGCGGGCCGGCGGCGCCACCGTGCCCGGCCACCGGGTCACCGCGACGGCGCTGGTCGAGGCGTACCTGCCCAAGCACGCACTGGCCCGCACCCTGGACCCGGTGCTGCGCGACCTGCACCGCACCGGACGGATCGTCGAGGAGGTGATCACCGACCCCGACTACACCCACCGCTCCGGCCTGGTCACCATCACCCCCGCGGACAGCCGACTGCTCGACCCGGCCCTCGGCGGCGCCCCGCACCCCCGCCGCACCGCCCTCGGCCCGCACACCAGCCTGCGCGCGGCCGCCGCCTTCGCCCGCCCGCGCACCAACGCCCCGGGCTTCCGGCAGAACGACGCCGCCGCCCGCGCCCTGCTCCACGCCCTGGCCGCCCTCCCGGCGCCGGCCCTGGCGGGCTGAGCGCCGTGGCGACGGCGCTCAGGCCCCGAAGATCTCCTCCACCAGGTCCTCGTCCGAGACGTGGTCCGGTGCGTCGAACACCACGTCCGCGACGCCCTTCAGGCCGATCCCCCGGTCCAGCGCGTCCATGCAGGCCCGGGCCTCCTCGTCGGTGGCGAAGTCCCACAGCCGCAGCCGCCGCACCAGCACCAGTGCCTCCATCGGGCTCATCCGCGGCGTGCGGCGGCGCTGCCCCGGCCCCTTGCGGCCGGCCTGGGCCAGCTGCTGCTGGTAGCCGGCCAGGTCCCGCCAGGCCTGCACGGTGCTCGGGTGGTGCTCGCCCAGCACCCGGGCGAGGTCCGGCAGCAGCCCGTGCAGCTGGAGCACCGCGCCCTGCGGGTCGCCCCGGTTGGCCCGGTGCAGCGCGAGGTCGTGCCGGGCCTTCAGGACCCGCGGGTCGTACGGGCCCCAGGCGGCGTGCAGGTCGGGCAGCAGCTCGTTCATCAGCCGGATCGCGGTGACCGGCGCACCGCTCTCGCCGACGCACCAGACCAGGTGGTAGCGGGCGCCGAGGGTGTCCGGGTCGACCGCGCCGAGCGCCGCGCGCATGTCGTCCACCAGGGCGGTCAGCAGCCGGACCGCGCCGTTCAGGTCCCCGGTCCGGCTGAGGTACCAGGCGAAGTCCCGCCAGGTGCACAGGGTGTCCCGGTCGCTCCGGCCGAGCACCGTCACGCACTCCTGGGCGAGCGTCTGCAGCAGCATCGCCGACTCGCCGGCCGTCGCCGCCCGGTACGCGGCGGACCGGCGCTCGCGCAGTGCGGCCCGGACGGACCCGGCCGGCGGCGTGGCCGTCACCGGCGGCGTGGTCAGCGGGGGCAGCACCGACGGGACGGCGGGCGGCACGGCGGGCGCGGGCAGCACGGCAGGCGCGGGCACGGGCGCGGGCAC
>NZ_JBSHAP010000003.1:111195-148106 GCF_053611565.1 Kitasatospora sp. NPDC054795 | reverse complement strand
CCGCCAACCCCGCGGTAAATTTTTATCTTGGGGTGTTTTTTGTGTTTACGTCACAGCACCCCCGCGGGCGGGGTCGTCCTATCGGCCCACCCGGCCGTCATCCGTTCCGCCCGGCCGCCGCGGGGCCGGCGGCTACGCGCTGGAGGAGACCGTCCGGCAGCACGCCACCTCGGTGGTCACCCCGCAGGGCACACCCGGGCTCTCCGACGCCGCCGTGGCCGCCGGCCCGGGCGGCACTGCGCCGGCCCGGTGCCCGACCGGCCGACTGACGACCCACCACACGGATCGGCTACTCCCAGTCATCCGTTCCGCCCAGCAGTTCGACCAGCAGCAGGCCCGGGCCGTCCTGCTCGGCGTCCCACCGGTCGTAGGTCGGATCCAGCAGGATCATCACCGGGACCAGCCACGACAGCCGGTAGCGGAACACGACCGGCGGCCGGTCCGGTCGGCGGACGGTGAGGCGGCAGCGCACGAGACCGGAGTGCCGGATCTCGGTCCGGTCGTCCACCACCGTGGACCAGTCGTCGATGTGCAGGATCCGCTCACCGTCCACCTCCCGCACCACGGCGAGCAGCCGACCGAGCTGTCCCACCCAGAGGACCTCGGAACCCGCCCAGCTCACACGTGCCACCTCATCGCTCCCTCCGCCCGGCCCTGGCCCCTCGCTCCGCCAGTGCCGCGCCTTGATGCCTTCGAGGGTGACGGACATCGGCCTGCCCGCCCGACATCACCCCTCCCGCACGTCGACATGCGCATCGTGAACGTGCACATCGACGTGAACGGCAACCTGGACATCGATGTGCGCACCGGCGCGCACATCGCCTTGTACGGATGCGGGTCGACACCCGCCCGTGCCCCCGCCACGGCGTCCGGAACGCCGGCGAGGACAGCGGGCGGGTTGCCGCCCTGGGCCCTGGATCGATGATCGATCCCGCGGAACATCCAAGTCAATCCGCCGATTTACTGGGGCATCCCCAAGCGATACCTTGGGTCTTCGTGACCATCGACGACCTCCGCGTCTTCGCCGCGGTCTGCCGGGCCGGCTCGCTCAGCGCCGTCGCCCGCGACCTGAACCGCACCCAGTCCGCCGTCAGCCAGCACGTGAAGCGGCTCGAACGGGAGGTCGGCCTCGCCCTGATCGAGCGCCACCCGCGCGGGGTCGTCCCCACCAGGGCGGGGAGCCTGCTGTGCGCGGCGGTCGCCGCCGGGCTCGGCAGCATCGACCACGCGCTGCACCGGATCGCCGAACTCGCGCGCGGCGAGGGCGGATCCGTACGGATCACCACCGGGGCCACCAGCATCCGGCACTTCATGTCCGCGGCCGTGGTGGACTTCCGGCGGCGCTTTCCCCAGGTCAGCCTGGAGTTCCAGACGGAGGTCTCCAGTCGCAGCTGCCTGGAGTCGCTCAACGCCGGCCGGGTCGACCTCGCCTGGATCACCCTCGGCGTCCCGGCCCGGGGCATCGACCAGCGGCCGGTGGTCGACCTGCCCTGGGTGCTCGCGGTCGCGGCGGGCGACCCGCTCGCCGGCCGGGCCCGGATCTCGCCCGCCGACCTCCAGGACGCCCGACTGATCGGGCTGCCGCAGAACTCCGTCTCCCGCTCCCAGGTCGAGGCCTGGCTCGGCAAGTCGGGCGTCCGGCCGGTCTTCGACACCAGCGTCGCGGACTGGGACACCGCGATCCTGCTCGCCGAACTCGGCCTCGGGCACGCCGTCGTCCCCGCGCTCCCGCAGTGGCAGGGTCCCGGCCACCCCGGCCTGCGGCTGCTCCCACTGCCCGACCTGCCCGCCCTCACCGCCGGCTGGGCCGTCCGGGACTGGGAGAACCTCGGCCCGCTCGCCCGCGCCTTCGCGGACACCGTCGCCGCCCACTGCGGTCGCGAAACCACCCCGCCGGCCGTCGGAGCGGGGAGGGACTGACCCGGCGTCCGGCCGCCGCTACCCCTCGTCCTGCAAGGCCGACCGGTCCCCGGCCGACAGGACGCCTCCGACCGGCATCCACACCCTGTCCCGGGAGGTCGCCGTCCGCAGCGGGGCGAAGTCTTCCGGCAGGACGTCCAGCAGGCTGCGCACGCGGTCCCCGCCCCGCACGGCGAGCGCCGCCTCGCAGCGCAACTGCCTGGGCAGCTCCGGGCGGTGGGTCAGCTCGTGCCACAGCGCCGGCCGCAGCCAGTGCCGTCCCTGCGGATCCGCATGGGCCCGCACCCACGCCCGGCCCAACCGCTGGGAGAGGCCGAGCCCTTCCGCCCGTTCCTGCAGTCTCAGGAGGGTGGGCGTGTCGATCACCTTGACCTCGCCGGGGAGGTCCTCGTACCGGTCCATGGCTCCATGATGGCCGGTGCTGTCGTACGGGCACCCTGCCGGTGCCGTACCAAGCTCCCTGTCCGTAGCGGCTCAGTGGCCGTAGAAGGAGTGGCCGCGCCCGATCTCCGCGAAGCCCCGGCGGCCGTACCACGCGCGCGGCCAGTCCACCGCGTCCGCGAGCAGGAACAGCCGGGGGATGCCGGCTTCGGCCGCCAGCGCCAGGCCGGTCGCCAGCAGGGTGCCGCCGTGCCCCGCGCCGCGGTGCCGGGAGCCGGTCACCAGGTCCTCCAACTGGGCGAGCCCGGCGGACGGTTCGAGGTAGAGGTCGCTCCAGGCCGCGACCTCACCGGTCGGTGTCCGCACCGCCAGGAAGTGCACCCGCGCGGCACCGCGCAGCCGGGCGGCGCGGCGGTCGGTGAGCTGCCGGGCGAGCTCCTCGTCCTCGGTCCACTCCCGCTGCTGACGCAGCACCGCGTGCCGTATCTCGTCCAACTCCACGGGGTGCGCGGCCGGTTCGGGATGCGGGCAGCCGTCCGTCGAGCGGGTCAGGATCACCTCGCCCCGCCGCTCCCACCCCGCTGCCGCCAGCACCGGGGCGGCCTGCTCGCCCAACTCCTGGTCCAGCACGGTGACGCGGTACCGGTCGCGCGGCCCCAGCCACCGGGCGGCCGGCCCGGGCAGCGCCGCCGGGTCGGTTCCCGGCCCCTCGACGATCAGTTGGTTGTGCTCCTCGGAGCGGTCGTACTCGGCGTTCCGGACGGCGAACACTCCGGGAAACTCCGGCAGTTCGAGGACCTCCTGCGCCTGGCGGCGGGCGAAGGCGGCACGGAAGGCGGTCACGCGGGCGAGGAGATCCGGCATTCCGTCATGATCGGCCCTCGACCGCCACCGGACAACGGATTTCCCGTACCCGCCTCAGGAGGCCGCGCCGGAGGACGAGCGGTCCAGGAAGCGCCGGATGCCGTCGCGGACGCCGTCGGTCGGCACGGTCGCCGCGAAGGCCGCCGCCTCCACCGCGAGCCCCTCGTCGATCGGCAGGTTGATGCCCCGGGTCACGGCCCGCAGGCAGGCGGCCACGGCGGTCGGCGCGTGCCGGACGATCCGCTCGGCCAGGTGCCGTGCCGTGTCCATCAGTTCTTCGGCCGGGACGACCGAGTTGATCAGGCCGATCTCGGCGGCGCGGGCGGCCGGGATCGGGTCGCCGGTGAGAATCAGCTCCAAGCCGCGCTTGCGGCCGACGTGCCGCGGCAGCCGCTGCGATCCGCCGAAGGGCGGCGGGAAGCCGAGCGAGATCTCGGGCTTGGCGAAGCTCGCGTGCTCGGCCGCGACGGCCAGCGGGGCCGCCTCGGTGATCTCGCAACCACCGCCGTAGGCCAGGCCGTTGACGGCCACGATGACCGGCTTGGGAAACTCCTCGATCCGCCGGGTGAGGGTGTGCCCGCGTCGGACGAACTCGCGCAGCGCCCGCTCGGGCCCGCCCGCGACGCTGGCCGCCAGGGACGGGATGTCGGCCCCCGCGCTGAACGCCCGCTCGCCGGCGCCGGTGAGGATCACGGCGCGGACGGTGTCGTCGGCGTCGATCCGGTCGAGTTCGGCGAGCAGCGCGTCGATCGTCGGGTAGTCGAGGGCGTTGAGCTTCTTCTCCCGGTCGATGGTGAGGGTGACGACGTGCCGGTCCCGCTCGCTGCGGATGGTCATGGGCGCGTGCTCCGTTCCTGGCCTCGCTGCTGGATGTGACGAGGCTAGGAACACCCGGCCAGGACAATCCACTTATTGTCCTGGATACACTCGGGCACACGCCCGTACGCACCCGTGCACGCCCGTGCCTCCACTCCCGGGAACGGCAGGTGACCCGTGCGACCGCCCTCCTACAAGGCCATCGTCGACGAGTACGCGACCGCCATCCGCTCCGGCGCGCTCCCGGCCGGCGCACGGCTGCCGACCCACCGCACCCTCGCCCGCGAACGGCGGATCGCCCTCGCCACCGCCACCCGGGTCTACGCCGAACTGGCCGCCGCCGGACTGGTGGTGGGCGAGCAGGGCCGCGGCACCTTCGTCCGGCTGCGCGCCGGCTACGACGGCCTCGAACCCTCCCGCGCCCTCCCGGTGCCCCGGGTGGCCGACCTCTCCTTCAACCAGCCGTTCTCCCCCGGGCAGGGCGACCTGTTGCGGCGGGCCCTGCGCGCGCTCGCCTCCTCCGGCGACGCCGAAGCCCTGCTGCGCCAGCACCCGCCGGGCGGCCACCGGCACGACCGGGCCGCGGTGGCCACCCACCTGCTGGACCGCGGGATCGACACCGCACCCGGGAACGTCCTGCTCACCAGCGGGGCGCAGCAGGCCCTGGACTGCGTCCTGCGGACGCTCACCCGCCCCGGCGACGTCCTCGCCGTGGACGCCCTCGGCTACCCGGGCATCAAGCTGCTCGCCACCGCCCACGGGCTGGACCTGGCGCCCGTCCCGGTCACCGCCGCGGGCCCGGACCTCGACGCGCTCGACCGGCTCTGCCGCGCCCGGCCGGTGCGGGCGGTGTACACCCAGCCGACCGTCCACAATCCGCTCGGCTGGGTGCTCGGCCCGGAACAGCGCGAGCGCCTCGTCCGGCTCGCCGCAGACCACGGCTTCACCCTGATCGAGGACGGCACGTACGCCTTCCTGGAGGCCGCGCCGCCGCCACCCCTGCACGCCCTCGCCCCCGAGCGCACCTGTTACCTGGCCGGTCTCTCCAAGAGCGTGGCACCGGGCCTGCGGTTCGGCTTCGCCGTCCTGCCCGGCCACCTGCTCCGGGCCGCCACCACCGCCCTGCGCACGGCGGCCTGGGGTGCCCCCGGCCTGATCACCGCCCTCGCCACCGGCTGGCTCACCGACGGTACGGTCGCCCGCCTGGAACGGGAACGCCGCGCGGACGCCGCCGCCCGTCAGGCCGTCGCCCGCACCGCCCTGGCCGGCCTGACCACCACCGCCCACCCCACCTCCTACATCCTCTGGCTCACCCTCGAACCCCATCAGCGCCCCGGCCACGCGGCCGCCGCCCTGGCCGCCGAGGGCATCCTGGTCTCCACCGCCGACGCCTTCGCCACCACCTCCCACCACCCCAACGCCCTGCGCCTGGCCCTCGCCACGCCCCCGCTCCCCACCCTCCCCGCCGCCCTCACCCGCCTCCGCACCACCCTCGACGCCGTCGCCCCCTGACCGGCTCCCCAGCCCACCCACCACGCCGCACCACGAACCGATGAGCCGACGAGCCCGACGTCCCGCTCCCGCGTCTCCCTACTCCGCGCCCTCGACCGACCCGCGGGCGAAGCGGGCGCTCCACTCGGCGAGCAGGCTCCGCAGCGCGTCCGGGGCGAGCACCTGGAACTCGGCGCCGAGCGAGCCCAGGGCCATGGCGGGCCAGTCGAGCGAGTCGGCGGTCATCCGCAGCCGGCAGCGGTCCGGGGTGACGGGCTCCACGGTGGCCCAGCGGCCGACCCTGGCCCGGACGTGCTCCGCCGGCGACTCGATCAGCGCCTCCACCAGGTACGGCCGGGGTATGCCGTTGAGGCCCGCGCGGACGAACTCGGCCGCGTCGGCGGCCGGGAGGGTGCGCGGGGCGAAGCGGGCTCCGCTGCCGGAGGGGGCGGTGAGCCGGTCGAGGCGGAAGCTGCGCCAGTCGGCCCGGTCGAGGTCGTACGCGACCAGGTACCAGCGGCGGTTCAGGCAGACCAGCCGGTGCGGTTCGACGTGCCGTTCCGTGCCGCGCCCGTCGGCGGCCGTGTACGAGAACCGCACCCGCTCGTCGTCCCGGCAGGCGAGCGCCACCACCGTCAGGATGTCCGGGTCGACGCCCGCGCCCGTCGGCGTCCCCCAGTCCACCGGGACGGTCACCGCGCGCAGCGCCTCCACCCGCCGGCGCAGCCGGGCGGGCATCACCTGGACGACCTTCGCCAGCACCCGCACCGAGGCCTCGGCGACCCCCTCCACCGGGCTCTCGGCCGCCGCCTGCAGCCCGACCGCGAGGGCCACCGCCTCCTCGTCGTCGATCACCAGCGGCGGCAGCGCCGCGCCCGCCGCCAGCTGGTAGCCGCCGTCGACGCCGCGCTGTGCCTCGACGGGGTAGCCGAGGTCGCGCAGCCGGTCGATGTCCCGGCGCAGGGTGCGGACGGAGACGCCGAGCCGGTCGGCCAGTTCGTCGCCCGGCCAGTACCGGTGGGTCTGGAGCAGGGAGAGCAGTCGAAGCGTCCGGGTGCTGGTGTTCGCCATGCGTCGATTCTCCCCGGAATTCAGGACAGGAAGTGGCCGCAATGGTCCGTAGCGTTGTTCTTGTCCGAGGGAGCAGGACCCGAACGAAAGGCCTTGACGATGACCACGACCTCCGCAGCCCAGAACCTGACCGGCGAGCGCGCCGACCTCCTGGTGGCCCTGGAGAAGCAGCGGCACTTCCTGCGCTTCACCACCCGCGACCTCACCGACGAGCAGGCCGGCCTGCGCACCTGTGCGAGCGAGCTCTGTCTGGGCGGCCTGATCAAGCACGTGACCAACGTCGAGCGGACCTGGGCGGAGTTCATCGTGCAGGGCCCGTCCGCGATGCCCGACTTCACCAGCTGGACGGAGGAGGACTTCGCCCGCCGCGCGGACGAGTTCCGGATGCTGCCCGGCGAGACGCTGGCCGGCGTCCTCGCGGACTACGCCGAGGTGGCCGGCCGCACCGACGAGCTGGTGGCGGTCCTCCCCGACCTGGACGCCACCCAGCCGCTGCCCAAGGCCCCCTGGTTCGAGGGGGACGCCCGGTGGTCGGCCCGCCGGGTGCTGCTGCACGTCGCCAACGAGACCGCCCAGCACGCCGGTCACGCCGACATCATCCGGGAGTCGCTGGACGGCGCGAAGAGCATGGGCTGAGCCCGGCCCGCGGCACAGCGGCGGGGCCCCTCGGCGACAGCCGAACCCGACGGGCCCCGCCGCCGTCCTCAGGCCCGCCCGACGAAGGTGAACCCGGCCCCGTCGACCACACCGCGGACCAGCGCCTCGTCCAGCGGCTGCGCGGAGGCCACGGTGACCCGGCCGCTCGGCGCGTCGGCACTGACGTCGGTGACGCCGGGCAGGACGGCGAGCCCGGCGCTGACCGTCTTCTCGCAGTGGCCGCAGCTCATGCCGTCGACGGCGAATACGGCGGTGGTGGACATGACGGCGCCTCCGATGGCGTTCCGGACGGGACGGGCTCGACCCGGGCGGGTCGAACCCGACGCGTCGACTCCGACGAACCGACCCGGACGGGTCGACCCGCCCGCCCTACGACACCCGATTCCGACGGCTCCGCCCAGGGACACGCCGCCCGGGTGACACCATCGAGCGGATCCGGGAACCGCCCGGGCCTGCCGTCCGACAGGGCCCGGGCCGTGGCGTGCGCCACGTCCTGAACCGCCGCCGCGCCCCGTCCCGTTCCTCCAGGTACCACCCTTTCGCACGACCGGGCGACGGCCCGGCCGACGATCGGCCGCCGCGGCCCGCCGATCCCGTCCTGGAGCACCTCCGCCATGTCCACCCTGGCCCCGATCCACGACCGACCGGACACCACCGCCCTCCCGATGACCCACGACGCCCCGCACGGCGGGTCCGACCGCCTCGCCGAGGCCTGTCGCGCGCACCCGGACGCGGCGGGAGCGGGCCGTTGAGGGCGCTCGCGCGGCTCCGCCGCTGCGAGCCCCGGCACGGCGTGCTCGCCCTCGCGCTGGCCGCGGCGCTGACCGCCGGGCTGCTCTGGTGGCAGCCGTGGAGCGGCGGGGACGGGGACCGGCTGGCGTTCACGACCGCGTCCGGCGGCTCGGCCCGCTTCGGCACCGGCGAACGCCTCTACCGCTACAAGGTGCGGGTGGAGGACGGGATCGCGGAGAGCCCGGAGCAGTTCGCGGCCGAGGTGGACGCCGTCCTGGGCGACGTCCGGCGCGGTTGGGCGGCGGGCGGCACGGTCTCGTTCCAGCGGGTGCCCGCGGACCCGGTGGACTTCACCGTCTACCTGGCCACCCCGAGGTCCACCGACCGGATCTGCGGCCAGTACGGGCTGGACACCGGCGGCTGGGTGAACTGCGGCGTCACCCACCAGGTGGTCATCAACCTCAAGCGCTGGACCGAGCTGTCCGAGTTCTACCAGGGCCGGCCCGAGCTGTACCACGCGCTCGCCGTCAACCACGAGGTCGGCCACATCCTCGGCAACGGCCACGTCGACTGCCCCGGCCCGGGCGCCCCGGCGCCGGTGATGATGCAGCAGATCAAGGGACTGCACGGCTGCGTCCCCAACGGCCGGCCGTACTCGGACTCCGGCACCCTGCTCACCGGCCCGCCCGTCCAGGCCCCCACCAACGCGCCGTGACCCGCCCGCGCCCGACCCCCGTACCGGGTCCGCGTCCGGAACACGGATAATCCTGGTCGGACCGGACGCCCCGCACCGCGCGACCGGTCCCGCCCGTGTCCGCAGCCGGTCCCGCCGGTGTCCGCTGCCGGTCCCGGTGCTGTCCGCGGTCGGTGCCGGTGGAGGAGAAGCGTTGAACGGTGTGCCCGGCGGGGAGATCCTGGACTGGCCGGTGCTGCTGGAGGCCGCCGAGGCGGCCGCCCGGGCGACCGCGGGCCGGGGCCGGGTGGCGGACTACATCCCGGCCCTGGCCACCGCCGACCCGGAGGCCTTCGGCATGGCCGTCGCCACCGTCGACGGGGAGCTGCACGGCGTCGGGGAGTGGGAGCGGCCGTTCTCCGTCCAGAGCGTCTCGAAGCTGTTCTCGCTCGCCCTCGCGGTGGCGTACGGCGGCGACGCGCTCTGGCAGGGCGTCGGCCGCGAGCCGTCCGGCAACCCGTTCAACTCCCTGGTGCAGCTGGAGACCGAGCACGGCATCCCGCGCAACCCGTTCATCAACGCGGGCGCCCTGGTGGTCACCGACCGCCTCCAGACCATGACCGGCGACGCCTCGGGCGCGGTACGGGAGTTCCTGCGCCGCGAGTCCGGCAATCCGCTGCTCGACACCGACCCGGTGGTCGCTGCCTCGGAGGCCGGACACGGCCACCGCAACGCCGCGCTGGCCCACTTCATCGCCAGCCACGGCAACCTGCAGAACCCGGTCGAGACCGTGCTGGAGCACTACTACGCCCACTGCGCCGTGGCCACCAGCTGCCGCGACCTGGTGCTGGCCGGTTCCTTCCTCGCCCGCTACGGCGTGCGTGCCGACGGCACCCGGCTGATGTCCCGCAGCGAGACCAAGCGGATCAACGCCGTCCTGCTCACCTGCGGCACCTACGACGCGGCCGGCGAGTTCGCCTTCCGCGTGGGCCTGCCGGGCAAGAGCGGCGTCGGCGGCGGCATCCTCGCCATACTCCCCGGCCGCGCCGCCGTCTGCGCCTGGGGCCCGCGCCTGGACCAGGCCGGCAACTCCGTCGCCGCGGTCGCCGCCCTGGACACCCTGACCACCCTCTCCGGGTGCTCGGTGTTCTGAGAACACGCAATCTGAAAGCACGCAAGGAGAGAACGCGGGCCCCGGCCGTCCGCACAGCGACCGGGACCCGCGGGTCCGATGCGAGCGCCCCGCTCCCGGGGCGCTCGCCGCGAGGGGCCCTACTCCACCGTCACGCTCTTCGCCAGGTTGCGCGGCTTGTCCACGTCGCGGCCGAGGGCGACGGCGGCGTGGTAGGCCAGCAGCTGGAGCGGGATGTTGAGCAGCAGCGGGTCCAGTTCGGGCTCGCTCTTGGGTACCAGGATGCAGTGGTCCGCGAGCTTCTCCTCCGGCCGCCGGTGGGCGACGGCGATGATCCGCCCGGAGCGGGCCTTGATCTCGCCGAGCGTGGTCAGGTTCTTGTCCAGCAGCTCGTCGTCCGGAACCAGTGCCACGGTGGGCAGTTCGGGGCTGATCAGCGCCAGCGGGCCGTGCTTGAGCTCGCTCGCCGGGTAGGCCTCGGCGTGGACGTAGGAGATCTCCTTGAGCTTCTGCGCGCCCTCGCGGGCCACCGGGAAGCCGCGCACCCGGCCGATGAACATCATGCCGGTGGAGTCGGCGTACTCGGCGGCGAGCCCGGCGATGGCCTCGCTCTGCTCCAGCACCTCGCGGATCTGGTCCGGCAGCGCCTGGAGCGCCGAGACGATCCGGCGCCCGTCGGCGGGCGACAGGTCGTGGATGCGCCCGAAGTGCAGGGCGAGCAGCGCGAAGGCGACCACGGTGGAGGTGAACGCCTTGGTGGAGGCGACCGAGACCTCCGGACCGGCGTGCAGGTAGATACCGCCGTCACACTCTCGGGCGATAGCACTGCCCACGGTGTTGACGACGCCGAGCACCCGCCCGCCCTTGCGCTTGACCTCCTGGACGGCGGCCAGCGTGTCGTAGGTCTCGCCGGACTGGCTGACCGCCACGTACAGGGTGTCCGCCTCGATCACCGGGTTCCGGTAGCGGAACTCCGAGGCCGGCTCGCTGTGCGCGGGGATCCGGGCCAGCTCCTCGATCAGCTGCGCGCCCATCTCGCCCGCGTAGTAGGCCGATCCGCAGCCGAGGATCTTCACCCGGCGGATCTCGCGCAGCTCCCGGGCGTCCAGGTTGAGGCCGCCGAGGTGCGCGGTGGCGAAGCGCTCGTCGAGCCGGCCGCTCAGGGTGCGCTCGACCGAACCGGGCTGCTCGTGGATCTCCTTGAGCAGGAAGTGCTCGAAGCCACCGGTGTCGTAGGAGTCGACCTCCCAGTCCACGGTGGACGGCTGGCGGTGCGTGGTGCGGGCGTCCGCGGTGAAGGTGCGGAAGCCGTCGGCCCGGACGGTGGCCAGCTCGCCGTCCTCCAGGTGGACGACCTGGCGGGTGTAGCGGACCAGCGCGGAGACGTCCGAGGCCGCGAACATCTCCTTCTCGCCGATGCCCAGCACGATCGGGCTGCCGTTGCGGGCGACCACGATCCGGTCCGGCCGCTCGCCGTCGAGCACCGCGATGCCGTAGGTGCCGACCACCCGGGCGAGCGCGGCCCGTACCGCGTCCTCCAGCTCGACGCCGTCGGCGACGTTCGCGGCGATCAGGTGGGCGAGCACCTCGGTGTCGGTCTCGGAGCGGAACACCGCGCCGTCGGCGGTGAGCTTGGCGCGCAGCTCGTCGGCGTTCTCGATGATGCCGTTGTGGACGACGGCGATCCGCTCGGCGTTGTCCAGGTGCGGGTGCGCGTTGGCGTCGCTGGGGACGCCGTGGGTGGCCCAGCGGGTGTGGCCGATGCCGGTGGTGCCCTTGAACCGGGCCGGCACGGCGGCGGCCAGGTCGGCGACCCGCCCCTTCACCTTGCGGAGCTTGATCCCGCCGCTGCGCCCGGTGACGGCGACGCCGGCCGAGTCGTAGCCGCGGTACTCCAGCCGCGCCAGCCCCTCCAGCAGGAAGGGGGTCGCATCCTTGGGGCCGATGTAGGCCACGATTCCGCACATGCGTGGTCTCCTCTTCGAGGTCTTCAGAAGGTCGGGAACGACGGCTCAGCCGTAGACGATCCGCCGCAGCTGGCGGGCCGAGAGCTCCGGCGCCGAGACCCGGCGCTGCGGCAGCTCCTCGGCGAGCCGGGCGAAGATCCGCTCATTGGTCAGTCCGCGTGCCTGGAGCTCGGTGTGGCGGCGGCGCACGTAGTCCTCGGTGCTCTCGGAGAAGTACGCCAGCACCTCCGCCACGACCCGCGCCGCCTCCCGGGGCCCGAGCGGGCTGGTCCGGGTGAGGTGGGCGAGGAGGTCTTCGTGGGGGTGGGGTGAGCTCGGCACGAGTGAGGAGCCTAGGTCGGCAGGTCCGCCGAAGCCAAAGTTTCTGCCCGAAATCGGGCAGACATTACGACTTTCAGACTGGATTCACTCCTCCTTCACATTCGACCGCCGAACGGCCACCCGATCACCCCCGTTCCCGGAAGCCCCTTGAAGCGGCACCAACTCCGCACGTAGCGTGACCCCCTGAACACGAAGCGGAAGACCGGAGGCTTGCTGATGTGCGGGATCACCGGATGGGTCGCGTTCGAGCGCGACCTCACCGCCGAACGGGGTGTCCTCGACGCGATGACGGCCACCCAGGTCCGCCGCGGCCCGGACGCCGGCGGCGTCCACCTGGAGCCGCACGCCGCGCTCGGCCACCGCCGGCTCGCGGTGATCGACATCGAGGGCGGCGTCCAGCCGATGACGGCCGAGCACGACGGCCGGACGCTGGCCGTGCTCACCTACAGCGGCGAGGTCTACAACCACCGCGAACTGCGCGCCGAACTGGAGGCGGCCGGGCACCGCTTCCGCACCCGCAGCGACACCGAGGTCGTGCTGCGCGCCTACCTGGAGTGGGGCGAGCACCTGGCCGAGCGGCTCAACGGCATGTTCGCCTTCGCGGTCTGGGACGTCCGGCGCGAGGAGCTGCTGCTGGTCCGCGACCGGATGGGCGTCAAGCCCCTGTACTACCACCGCACCCCGGACGGCGTGATCTTCGGCTCCGAGGTCAAGGCCCTGTTC
Source organism: Kitasatospora sp. NPDC054795 (assembly GCF_053611565.1). Taxonomy (NCBI): domain Bacteria; kingdom Bacillati; phylum Actinomycetota; class Actinomycetes; order Kitasatosporales; family Streptomycetaceae; genus Kitasatospora; species Kitasatospora sp. NPDC054795. The sequence continues at coordinate 135,358 of NZ_JBSHAP010000003.1, read as the reverse complement.
GCCCACCCCGCCGTCCGCCCGGTGGTGGACCTGGACGGGCTGCGCGAACTGCTCGGCTACACCCGCACCCCCGGCCTCACCCCGTACCGGGACATCCACGAGGTCCGGCCCGGGCACGTCGTCCGGGTGCGCCGCGAGGGCCTGTCGGTCCGCCGCTACTGGGCGCTGGAGGCGCGCGAGCACCGTGACAGCCTGGAGGCCACCGTCGCCACCGTCCGGGCCCTGCTGGACGACATCGTGCACCGCCAGCTGGAGGCGGACGTCCCGCTCTGCTCACTGCTCTCCGGCGGCCTGGACTCCAGCGCCGTCACCGCCCTCGCCGCCCGGACACTGGGCGCCGCCGGGGCCGGCCCGGTGCGCTCCTTCTCCGTCGGCTTCGCCGGGCAGAGCGAGACCTTCCACGCCAACGACGTCCGGCAGACCCAGGACGGCCCGTTCGCCCGGCTGCTCGCCGCGCACGTCGGAGCCGACCACAGCGTCGTCGAGCTGAACGCCGCCGACCTGACCGACCCGTCCCGGCGCTCCGTCGTACTGCGCGCCCGTGACCTGCCCAACGGCGTCGGCGACATGGACACCTCGCTGCTGCTGCTCTTCCGGGGCGTGCGCCGCCACTCCACGGTCGCGCTGTCCGGCGAGTCCGCGGACGAACTCTTCGGCGGCTACCGCTGGTTCCACGACCCGAAGACCGTCGCCGTCGAGGACTTCCCCTGGGCCCTCGGCCTCACCGGCATCGCCGGCGGCGGGGCCACCCCGCGCGAACACCTCCTGGACGCCGAACTGCTCCGCAAGCTCGACCTGGACGGCTACCGCAGGGCCCGCTACCGCGACGCGATCGCCGAGGTCCCGCACCTGCCGGCGGCGGATCCGGTGGAACGCCGGATGCGCGAGATCTCGTACCTCAACCTGACCCGCTTCGTCTGCATCCTGCTCGACCGCAAGGACCGGATGAGCATGGCCAACGGGCTGGAGGTGCGGGTGCCGTTCTGCGACCACCGGCTGGTCCAGTACGTCTTCAACGCCCCGTGGGCGATGAAGTCCTTCGACGGACGGGAGAAGAGCCTGCTGCGCGCCGCCGTCCGGGACGTGCTGCCGGCCGCGGTCGCCGAACGGCCGAAGAGCCCGTACCCGGTCACCACGGACCCGCACTACCCGGCGAAACTGCGCGCCGAACTCGCCCGGCTCGCCGCCGGGCGCACCTCCCCGGCCCTGGACCTGCTCGACCGGCGGCGCCTCGCCGACGCGCTCGCCCCGGACACCGACCCGCAGTCCGTCCGGCTGGCCGTCGACCTCGCACTGGACTTCGACGCCTGGCTGACGGACTACCAGGTGACGCTGGAACTGTGAACGGTCGCGGCCCGGCGCCCCGACCACCGGGGCCGTGAGCGCCGGAGCCCCGGAACGGCAGCACGAGGAGGACACCGGAGCACCCGAACGGCGGCGCGCGGGGCACCGGGGCGCGGGTACCACCACTCGGACGGCGCAGTGGCCCGCGCCCGCGCCCCCATACTCCGTCCGGGTGATTGTGAGGGGGAGTATCCCGCCGGTCCCGGCGGTCCGACCGTGCGATAGCGTCGCCGACACCTCCCGAATGGCGGGCGAATTCGCGGATTAACCGCTCATCTGCCGTCAGGATGGGAGCGAAACGTTCACCTCGATCCGCCGGGGGATCCCGTCATGCAGCCGCGAGTCTTCGCGATTCTCACCGCCCTGCTCCTGGGCGTCCTGGGCCTGGGATCGGTGGCCGTCACCGACTGGTCGCCCGCGGCGTCCGGCGCGGCCCCCGCCGCCGTCACCCCCGGGGTCCCCGCCACCGGCGCCCGGCCGGCCGTGGCCGGGCCCGCGAGCGCCACCCCGACCGGCGACCCCGCGGTGTGGACCCGCTCCACGCTGCGCAACAAGCTGATGGCCGAGATGGACGCCACCGACCCCGGCGTCGCCCTGGCCGACCTCGACAGGATCACCAAGGAGAAGCCGTACACCGTGCGCTTCTGCCACCCGATCGCGCACGAGCTCGGCCACGCGGCGGTCAAGCGCTTCAACGCCGACTTCCAGAAGGTCATCTCCTTCCCGCACGAGACCTGCGCGGCCGGCTACCTGCACGGCGCGGTCGAGGAGATGCTCAACGCCTCCGCCCAGCCCGAGACCGACCTGCTCAAGCTCTGCGCGCCCAAGAACAGCGGCCCCTGCATCCACGGCGTCGGCCACGGCACCATGTTCGTGGTCAAGCAGGACGTCGCCAAGGCCCGCGACCTGTGCAACAAGTTCCCGTCCGACCAGAACCGGATCCGCTGCTCCGAGGGCCTGTTCATGCAGCTCTTCGGCCCGGACGAGGAGGACGAGCTGGCCAAGGCCAACCTGCCCGCCGACAAGCTCGCCCAGGACCCGCTCTACCCGTGCAAGGACCAGCCGGCGCTGTTCCAGTCCGCCTGCTTCTTCTACGCCCCGACCTTCTTCCTGTCTTCGCACGACTACCCGAACCACCCCGAGGTCTACGCCGAGGCCCTCAAGTGGTGCCTCAACGGCAAGGCGAGCGGCGGGGCGGTGGACTGCAGCCGCGGTGTCGGCTCGCGCACCATGAAGTACAACCTGGACCGCGAGGACTGGGCGGCCGAGCAGTGCGCCACCGCCGCCGACGGCTGGCAGCGCAAGGCCTGCGCCGAGGGCCTGGTCAGCTACTACACGGTCAACTACACGGACGGGGGCGCGGCCGGACGGCTCTGCGCCAAGATCACCAACAAGGAGATGCAGGGGTACTGCCGTTCGGCGAGCGGCCTGTCCGGCTCGCTGGACTGACGCCCCGGTCTCCCGGCCGACACCCCGGTCCCGGTACGAGGGCCCGCGCCGCACGGCGCGGGCCCTCATGCGTAGGATCGCCCGATCATCGCCTGATCAGGGTGCGCCAAGGACGCCGCGCCTCGCCCAGCCCGTCCCCCGGCCTCCCTGGAGCACGCCATGACCACCGAGGACTTCCCCGGCACCGACCTCCCCGGTACCGACCTCCCTGGCACCGACTTCCGCCGCGCCGCCCACGCCACCGCCGACCTGGTCTCCGACTACCTCGCCGGGCTGCCCGGCCGCCCGGTCTGGCAGCCCATGGACGAGACCGCCCGCCGGGCCCTGCTCGACGCCCCGCTGCCCGCCGAGGGCCGCCCGCTCGACGAGCTGATCGGCGCCATCGGACGCGACGTCCTGCCGTACCCGATGGGCAACGGCAACCCGCGCTTCTTCGGCTGGGTCAACTCCGCCCCCGCCCCCGCCGGGGTGCTCGCCACCCTCGCCGCCTCCGCGATGAACCCCAGCTCGGCCGGCGGCGACCACGCCGACGTCCACCTGGAGCGCGCCGTGGTCCGCTGGACGGCCGAACTGGTCGGCTTCCCCCACCCCGCCGGCGGCGGCCTGCTCACCTCCGGCACCTCGATGGCGACCATCGTCTGCCTCGCCGCGGCCCGCGACCGGGCCGCCCGGCGGGCCGGCCGGGACGTCCGCGAGGAGGGCCTGGCGGGCCTGCCGCCGCTGGTCGGCTACGTCACCGGCGAGACCCACTCCTGCGTCCGCAAGGCCGCCGAACTCCTCGGCCTCGGCAGCAGGCACCTGCGCACCGTGGCCTCCGGCCCCGACGGCCGGCTGGACACCGCCGACCTGCGCGCAGCCGTCGAGCGCGACCGCGCGGCCGGCCTGCTGCCCTTCCTGGTCGTCGCCTCGGCGGGCACCGTCGGCACCGGCGCGGTGGACGCGTTCGGCCCGATCGCCGACCTCTGCGAGGAGCAAGGCCTCTGGCTGCACGTCGACGGCGCGTACGGCGCCTTCGGCCGGCTCGACCCGGCCATCGCCCACCGCTACGCCGGCCTGGAGCGGGCCGACTCGCTCGCCCTCGACCCGCACAAGTGGCTCGGCGTCCCGGTCGACTGCGGCTGCGCGCTGGTCCGCGACACCGCGGAGCTGCGCGGCACCTTCAGCCTCGTCCCGTCCTACCTGCGCGACGAGGCGGCCGGCGCGCTCGGCTGGTTCTCCGAGTACGGCACCGAGCAGACCCGTCCCTTCCGGGCCCTCAAGGTCTGGGCCACCATCGCCCACAAGGGCCGCGCCGGCCTCGCCCGGGACATCGCCCGGTGCACCGCACTGGCCCGCCGGCTCGGCGAACTCGTCCAGGCCGACGAGGAGTTGGAGCTGCTCGCCGAGGTGCAGACCTCGATCGTGGCGTTCCGCCACCGCGCCCCCGGCCTGGACGGGACCGCGCGCGACGCCCTCAACCGCGACCTCCCCGCCGCCGTCCAGCGGCGCGGCCGGGTCTTCGTCACCGGCGCCCGCCTCGGCAGCGCCGAGATGCTCCGCGCCTGCCTCCTCAACGCCGCCACGGCGGAGGCCGACCTCCACCTCCTGCTCGCCGAGGTCAGGGCCGCGGCCCGCGAGCTGCTCGGATAGGCCACCGGACGCCGCCCGGCCTCCCGCGGCGGCCCCCCGCGTTCCTCCCGTAACAGCCCGGCGCGGACCGTAACCGGCTGGTCACGGCGGATGCCCGACCGGGAAACACCGGTCGGGCACGGTGGCGGCATGGAGCATTCGAAGCCCTCTCCCCGCCGTGCCCCCGGTGCCCCCGACGCCCTCCGCGCCCCCGCCGGTCCCCGCGCCCGCCGCACCCGCCACTGGCGCCGTGACACCGTCGAACTCGCCGCCGTCTTCCTCTCCGTCACCGCCGCCGACCTGATCGCGAAGGTCGTCGTCCACGGCCCCGAGGGCCCGGCCGTCCTCGTCGGCTCCGCCCTCGCCCTGCTCGCCGTCACCCTCCTGCACGCCTGGGTGTCCCCGCACGCCCCGCCCCCGACCACCCTCTGGCGCGTCCGCACCACCCTCCTCGCCCACACCCCCACCACCCTCGCCGATCACCGGATCACCCTGCTCTCCCTCCACCCCCAGGAGCTCTTCCTCCGCACCGAGCACTCGGTGACCCCGGCCGCTCTGACGACGCTGCTGACCACCACCGGCCACACCCTCCAGGACGCGCCGACCCGCATCGCCTGAGCCGTCGCCTCAGGCCGGGCCAGGGTCGTTGGGGTGCGGTTCGAGCGGGGTCACCACGGCGGTCATCCACGGCCACAGCGGAAGGCTGCCGAGCACCTCCGCGCGCAGTTGCGCCTCGTCGGCCGCCCGCCAGACGCCGAGGCTGCGCCGTTCGCCGACCGGGCGCCACAGCCTGGCCAGGTGGCCGGTGGCGGCCAGCTCACGGGCCCGGACGGCCTCGGCGGCGCGCCGCCGGTCGACCTCCTCCTCGGCGGTCCCCTCGGGTACGGCGGTGGTGATCTCGACCAGGAACTCCTTCATGGTCCCGCTCCCTTCTCGCCCCCACCCGCTCATCCTCGGCCCGGCCCCCGCCCGCCGCACCCGGGACCCTCCCCTTCGGGCGGAGCGGCCCCGGGATCCGGCTCAGTGCTCGTCCCTGGCCTTGGGCTCGGCCCCGACCTCGACGAGGGCGCGGATCTCCAGGGTGCGTGCCGGCGGCGGCCCGAGGAGGGCGGCCGCCGCCGGCGGCGGCATCCCGGGAGGCGTCAGCCCTGGTCGGCGGGCTGCACGACGCACACGGCGTTGCCGAGCATCGGCCCGAAGCCGCCCAGCAGGGCGCCGAGCACCTGGTGGCAGGCCGCGGCCTCCTCGGGCGTCTTGGGACCGTTGTGCTCGGCGGCGGCAGCGGCCGGCTGGGCGAGGGCGAGCGGCAGGGCGAGCAGCAGGGCGCAACAGGCCGTGGCCAGTGCGGAGTTCTTCACGGACCGGGGAGCGGACGGCGGACCGGACCGCGGAACGGACGACTGAACGGACGACTGAACGGACATCGGGAAGCCCCTTCGGTAGGGAATCGGGATCGGCGGAAAGCCGAGCCATCCCTACCCGAAGGGGCTTCCCCGCTCACGGATCCTGGGCCGTCCGTGAGCGTGTCCACATCATCCGATCAGCGGTCCGGGAGCTCCCCGGGGACCGTCCGTTCCACCTCCCGGATCGCGGCGGCCAGCTCGCCCACCCCGTGCTCCCGCAGCACCCCGTAGTGGTCGCCGGCCAGGTCGACCACGGTGGGCGGGGCGGCCGAGTAGCCGGTGCTGCCCTCGATGAAGGAGTAGTCGTCGCCCGCGGCCTTGAAGACGGTCACCGGCGCGTCCAGCCGCCGTTCGGCGAGTTCGCGGAAGCTGTACTCGAACTCGTACGTCTCACCGACGATCCCGGTGATCCGCCGGATGAGCTCCTCGTCCAGCTCCGGCAGCATCCGGTGCACGGAGGCCACGAAGGTGGGCTCGTCCACCGTGTCGGCCAGGCAGCGCTCCAGCTCGGGGCCGCTGATCCGGCCGGCGAACACCCCGAACAGGATGGTCAGGTACCCCGGGTTGGCGTACGAGGCCTCGCGGCCCCACCGCTCGCCGTCGGCCCGGCGCACCTTCGGGTTGCCCGGGCAGATCAGCAGCAGCCGCTCCACCCGCTGCCCGGCCCGCTCCAGCTGCCAGGCCGCCTCGAAGGCGACCCGGGCGCCGAAGGAGAAGCCCCACAGCGTGTACGGCCCCCGCGGCTGCACCCGGCGCAGCTCGGCGACGTCGGCGGCGGCCATCTCCCCGATGGTCGGGTACGGCGTCTCGCCCGGGTTGATGCCGTGCGCCTGGATGCCGTAGAAGGCCCGCTCCCCGCTCGCCTCCCGGCCGAGCAGCCGCAGGTTCATCGGGTAGCCGCCCAGTCCGGGCCAGCAGAACACCGCCCGGTCGGCCGCTCCCGGGTGCAACCGGATCAGCCGCGAACCGGCGCCTCCTGCCCTGCCCGCGCCGCCCTCGCCGCACGCCCGCTCGACGCGCGCGGCCAGCTCGCCCAGCCGGGGGCACTCGAAGAGCACCTGGAGCGGCAGGGCGATGCCGAACTCCCGGTTGATCCGGTGGACCAGGGCGACGGCGATCAGCGAGTTCCCGCCGACGGCGAAGAACTCGTCCGTCACCGAGACGTCCTCGTACCTCAGCGCCCGCCCCCAGGCCTCGGCCAGCCACCGCTCGTACCCGGTGGCCGGGGCGACGTACTCGCCGCGCACGTCGGCCGTGCGGACGGCCTCCGAGGCGGCCAGCGCCTTGAGGTCCACCTTGCCGTTCGCGGTGAGCGGCAGGGCGTCCGTCACCAGCACCCGGTTGGGCAGCATGTAGTCGGGCAGCAGGGTGGCCAGTTCGTCCTTGATGATCTCGGCCGGGCCCTTCATGTGGACGGTGTCCTCGTGCATGCCCTCGCTGCTGATCTGCTCCTCGCTCACCCTGCCGCCGAGGAAGAAGTACGACGGGCCGGGGGTGATGCCGAGGCCGGCCAGGATCTCGTCGATGCGCCGCGAAGCGGGCAGCGGGTGGCCGGACTTGGAGCTGTAGCCGGAGGACATGAAGCCCAGGGACAGGCCGTTGCGCTGGAGGCGGTGCAGCACCGCGCCGAGCGCGATGTACTCCAGCCACTCCTCCTCGGCGCGGCCGACGGCCGTGATGCCGAACGCGGCCCGGGCGTAGACGGCCTGGTTGATCGCGATCACGTGCCGGGATTCCACCACCTCGTCCGAGATGTGCGTCAACTCGCCGTCGGCGTACCGGTAGAGGCCGCCCGGCAGGCCGTCCACCCGGTCCTGGTGGGCCTGGACGTACAGCTCGGTGCGCTCGGCCCGGGCCGGGCCGCCGGCCCGGACGACCGCGAAGCCGCCCAGGTAGTGGTCCTCCTCGGCGACGTCCAGCCGGTCCTTGACGGCCGGGTCGAGGCCGAGCGGACGCACGTCCAGCCCGTACTCGGGCAGCACCTCCTCCAGGACGCCCAGCATGTGGCCGGTCTCGAATTCCAGCACCTCCCGGATGTTGTTGCGGTAGACGGGTTCGACCGCGCCGTGCTTCCCGGAGAAGTGCAGCGTCAGGTACGCCTCGGCCCGGGTCTCGGCCGGCCCGATCCGGACCAGCGTGTGCTCGACCGGGTGGTAGTAGTACAGCCCGGCCGCGAGCCCGTCCAGGCCGCCGGTCTCCAGGTACAGCTGGGTCGCGTACAGCGCGCCGGGCGAGGCGTAGGCGTACTTGGGCAGCAGCCGCTCCTCACTGTGGAACTGGCCGAACCACCGCAGGACGCGGCCGAGTTCGGGCAGGCTCAGCAGCTCCGGGTCACAGCCGAAGGTGCCGGCCGGGCGCGGGGCGAGCAGCGCGGTGAGGTCGTCCCGGGTGACCGCGCCGCCGTCGTAGAAGCGGTAGGTCTTGCGGGCGAAGACCTCCCGGCGCTGGGCCGCGGTCTCCTTCCGGCCGGGCAGCTCGACCCGCTCGCGGCCCGCCGAGCGGTCCCGGTCGCGCAGGCCCGGGTCGGACAGCTGGGCCTTGACCTGGAGCTTGCTGGCCTTGGACTGGTGGTGGCCGCCGTGGACGCCCTGGTCCATCAGAGCGGCCTCGCGCGGGTTGAGCTCGACGCAGGCGACCAGGTTCGGGTGCCCGGTGCGGCCGTCCCCGGTGACGACGGCGGCCGCACGGCGCACCCACGTGTGCTCCTCGATCGCGCGGGCGATCTCGTCCAGCTCGACCCGGTACCCGCGCAGCTTGACCTGGTTGTCCACCCGGCCGGCGAACTGGAGGGTGCCGTCCGGGTTCCACCGCACGAGGTCGCCGGTGCGGTACAGCCGCTCGCCGGGGGCGAACGGGGAGCGGACGAACCGCTCCGCGGTCAGCTCCGGCCGGTTCAGGTAGCCGCGGGCCAGCTGGACGCCGCCGATGTACAGCTCGCCCACGCCTCCGGCGGCCACCGGCACCAGCTCCTCGTCGAGGACGTAGCAGTCGGTGTCGGCCACCGGGCGCCCGATCGGCACCGATCCGGCGCCGTCGGCCGGATCGGCCGGGTCCACCAGGTGCGAGGTGGCGTTGATGGTGCATTCGGTCGGGCCGTACAGATTGACCAGGGCGGCCTGCGGCAGGGCCCGGCCCAGGTCGCGGGCGAGCCGCCGGGAGAGCGCCTCGCCGCCGGAGAACACCCTGGTCAGGCCGGTGCACCCGGCGAATCCCTCGGTGTCCAGCAGCGCCCGGAGCAGGGTCGGCACGCACTGGAGCGCCGTCACCCCGTGCCGTCGGACGGCGGCGACCAGCGCCTCCGGGTCGCGGTGGAGGTCGGGGGTGCCGGCCACCACCCGGGCGCCGACCGCCGGGGCGAGGATCTCCCACTGCGCGGCGTCGAAGCTCATCGGGGTCTTCTGGAGCACGGTCACCTCGGGGTCGAGGTGGCCCGCGGAGTGCATCCAGTGCAGCTGGGAGACCACCGAGCGGTGCTCGATCATCACGCCCTTGGGCCGGCCGGTGCTGCCCGAGGTGTAGATCACATAGGCCAGCGACTCCGGTTCGACGGGCTCCCGCCCCTCCGCGTCCCGCGGCGGCGGGGCGTCCTCGACGGCGAGGACCGCCGTCCCGGCCGGGGCCAGCGCGGCCAGCCGCTCGCGCAGGTGCGCCTGGGTGAGCACGATGCCGGTGCCGCTGTCCTCGATCATGTAGCGGATCCGGTCCTCGGGGTACTCGGGCGACAGCGGCAGGTAGCCGGCCCCGGCGTACAGCACGCCCCAGGCTCCGGCGACCAGCTCGACGGACGGCTCGACGTACAGGCCGACGCAGCCGTCCGGGCCGGCGCCCAGGCGGCGCAGCCGCTCGGCCAGCCGGCGGGCGGTCCCGACGAGCTCCTGGAAGCTGAGGCCGCCGCCGGCGCCGAGCACGGCCGGCGCGTCGGGCCGCAGGCGCGCCTGCCGGTCGAGCAGGCCGGTGAGCGCGGTGCCGGCCGGAGCGCGGCGGGCGTGCGGGACGACGGGGGTGGCGGTGGTGGTGGCGGCGGCGGTGGTGGTGGTGTCGGTGGTGGTGGTGGGGACGGACGGGGTGTCACGCATGGGAACGGCCTTCGGTACGTGGACGTACGGGGCCCGGCCTCCTGCTCACCAGGAGCACCGGGACGCAATCCACCGTCGGCCGCCCGCCGTCCCACCCGCCTGAGGCACCGGCCGTGACCTGCGCCGACACCGTCCCGGCCGGCCGGCCCGCAGTCCCGGGCCGGGGCCCGCCCGGTCCCGGGCCGCCGACCACGCCCCGGGGCATTCGCGCGTTCACGATCACGTAACCGAACGGAAGCGCACCGTCGGTAGCGTCGGCGGCATGAAGGCATCACGCACGCGCCCCGAACGGCTCTGGCACCGGCCCTTCCGCAGGTCCGACCGCAGGTGCGCGGCGCCCGAGGGCCAGGCCACCCGGCCGCCCGCGCTCACCGGCGGGCCGTACCGGACCGTCCGGCCGCACCCGCCCGCGACCCGCGCCGCCCGGACGCCGGACGCCCCGTCCCGGCTGTCCCTGCCGGACGGGACCGGGCTGCTGCTGCGTCCGGCCGGGCCGGCCGACCGGGCGGCGGCGCTGGCGATGCACGGCCGCTGCTCCCCCGCCTCGCTGCGGCAGCGCTACCACGGCCCGGTCCGCGACGCCGGCCGCTACCTGGACCACCTGCTGGACCCCCGGCACGGCCGCAGCTTCGCGGTGACCGCCCCGGACGGGCGGCTGGTCGCGCTCGGGCATCTGATGTGGGACGACGGCGAGGCCGAGCTGGCCGTCCTGGTCGAGGACGCCTGGCAGCGCCACGGGCTGGGTCTGGCGCTGCTGCGGCGGCTGTCGGCGGCGGCCCGGTCGGCCGACGTGCGGACGGTGTACGCGGTGACCCACGGCACCAACAGCGGGCTGATCGCCGCGATGCGCCGGCTGGGCGCGCCGCTGGACTTCCGGGCCGCGGACGGCACCCTGGTGATCACCGCCACGTTGGCCGCCGGCGATCCGGCCGACTGCGCCCACCGTCCGGGCCGCTGATCATTTCTTCACCAGATCCTTACCCGGGCACCTCGGGAACCCGGCGGTGCCCGCGGAACGTCGTCAAGGAGTAGGGGCTCGGCCGGGGCCGAAGCCCCGGGGTCGCTCCGTACACCGCCCTCCTCGACGGGCCCTCAGCCGCACCCGCGAACGCGTCGCAGCAGGCGGCACGGGGTCCGGATCGTCCGGCCGGGCGACGGAGTCGGTAGGCTGACCCCCGTCCCCGCCGCCCGACGGCCCGTTATCCGGCCGCGAGCGGTGCCGCAGCAAGGAGGAACCACTGAGCATGGCAGGCACCGAATCGGAGCCCACAGGCGCACGCGACGCCTCGCTGCCGGCCCGCGCGAAGATCGCGGTGACCGCCGGGCGGGTCGCCGCCGCCGTGTCGCGCAAGGCCGGACGCGGGAGCGGCTCGGTGATCGGCGGCAAGGTCGCCCTCAGGCTCGACCCCGACCTGCTCGCCACCCTCGCCGACCACCTCGACGTCGTCCTGGTCAGCGCGACCAACGGCAAGACCACCACGACCCGCCTGATCGCCGAGGCGCTGCGCGCCGCCGGCCCGGTGGTCTCCAACGCCCTCGGCGCCAACATGCCCGCCGGCATCACCTCCGCCCTGGCCGGCGGCACGGACGCCCGCTTCGGCGTGATCGAGGTCGACGAGAAGTACCTGGCGATGGTCGCCCGCGACACCCGCCCCAAGGCGATCGCCCTGCTCAACCTCTCCCGCGACCAGCTCGACCGCGCCGCCGAGACCCGGATGATGGCCGAGAAGTGGCGTGAGGGCCTCCAGAACACCGAGGCCGTGGTCATCGCCAACGCCGACGACCCGCTGGTGACCTGGGCCGCCTCCTCCTGCAAGAAGGTGGTCTGGGTGGCCGCCGGACAGGCCTGGAAGGAGGACGCCTGGTCGTGCCCCGCCTGCGGCGGTGTGATGCAGCGCCCCGGCGACGACTGGTTCTGCCAGGACTGCGGCTTCCGCCGGCCCAACCCGCACTGGGCGCTCCAGGGCACCCACGTGATCGACCCGCAGCGCGGCGCCTGGCCGATCCAGCTCCAGCTGCCCGGCCGGGCCAACCTGGCCAACGCCACCAGCTCGGCCGCCGTCGCCGCCGTCTTCGGCGTCGCCCCGCAGGTCGCCCTGGAGCGGATGCGCTCGGTGGCCGCCGTGGCCGGCCGCTACGACGTGGTCCAGTACCAGGGCCGGGACATCCGCCTGCTGCTGGCCAAGAACCCGGCCGGCTGGCTGGAGACCTTCTCGCTGATCGACGGCCCGCCCGCCCCGGTGATCCTCTCCGTCAACGCCCTCGACGCCGACGGCACCGACACCTCCTGGCTGTGGGACGTCGACTACGAGCGCCTCGCCGGGCACCCGGTCTTCGTGATGGGCCAGCGCAAGCTGGACCTGGCCGTCCGCCTGGAGGTCGCCGGACTCCAGTTCCACGTGGTCGACACCCTGGAGCAGGCCGTCCGGATGGCCCCGCCCGGCCGGATCGAGGCCATCGCCAACTACACCGCCTTCCAGCAGCTGCGGAAGGTCGTGGCCGGCTGATGCCGCGCCCGCACACCAGTCTTTACGTGACGGAAGGCCTTCGAGGATGAGTGAGAGCAGCCTGCGCGTGGTCTGGGTCTACCCGGACCTGCTCAGCACCTACGGCGACCGGGGCAACGCCCTGGTCGTGGAGCGCCGGGCCCGCCAGCGCCACCTCAACGTGACCCGGATCGACGTCCGCTCCGACCAGGCGATCCCCACCAGCGGTGACATCTACCTGATCGGCGGCGGCGAGGACCGCCCGCAGCGCCTGGCCGCCGAGCGGCTGCGCGCCGACAGCGGCCTGGTGCGGGCCGCCGAGAACGGCGCGATCATCTTCGGCGTCTGCGCCGGCTTCCAGATCATGGGCCACGAGTTCATCAACGACCTCGGCGAGCGCGAGCCGGGCCTGGGCCTGCTCGACGTCTGGACCGCCCGCGGCGAGGGCGAGCGCTGCGTCGGCGACGTGCTCGCCGATGTCGACCCCCGGCTCGGCCTGCCGCAGCTGACCGGCTTCGAGAACCACCAGGGCGTCACCCATCTCGGCCAGGGCGTGCAGCCCTTCGCCACCGTCTCCGTCGGCCGGGGCAACGGCACCGGGGACGGCACCGAGGGCGCCTGGCGGGACACCGTGTTCGGCACCTACCTGCACGGCCCGGTGCTGGCCCGCAACCCCGCCGTGGCCGACATGCTGCTCAAGCTGGCGCTGGACGTCAACGCCCTGCCGCCGGCCGACACCACCTGGTACGACGCGCTGCGCGCCGAGCGCATCGCGGCCGCGACGCGCCCCCAGTAGTACGTCCGGTACGCCCCGGCCGGGTGCCCGCCATGCGGTCACCCGGTCCGCGGGTGGCCCCGGACGTACCACAATGGGGCTGCCTACTGCACACCCTCCTCGGCAGCAGGCTGCAATTCCGCGCGGGGGCGCCGACGGCGCCGCTCCCGCGTCGGCTCCTGCCCGGCCGGACCAGGGGCCGTATGCTCGACTTCGCGGCCGCTTTCGGGCGTTCTGTCCGGATCGGCCGGTCCTTCACCCCACGGCCACCTCCCCGCCACCGCGGCGTGGGAGCGCCCCGTTACGGTGACGGCTCGTCGTCCCAGCCTGTAGTCCGGCCGTTCCTCGGTTCTGCTCGGGAGTTGCAAAGCTAATGCGTATTGGAGTGCTGACCAGCGGCGGTGACTGCCCCGGCCTGAACGCGGTGATCCGCTCCGTGGTCCACCGGGGGGTGGTCGACCACGGCGACGAGATCATCGGGTTCGAGGACGGGTGGCGCGGATTCCTGGAGGGCCACCACCGCCCCCTGACCCTGGATTCGGTGAGCGGCATCCTGGCCCAGGGCGGCACCATCCTCGGTTCCTCCCGGGTCCAGCCGAGCCACCTGCGGGACGGCGTCGAGCGGGCCAAGCGGTACTGCTCCGACCTCGGCCTCGACGCGGTCATCCCGATCGGCGGCGAGGGCACCCTCAAGGCCGCCAAGCTGATGAGCGACGCGGGCCTGCCGATCGTCGGGGTGCCGAAGACCATCGACAACGACATCGCCGCCACCGACGTGACCTTCGGCTTCGACACCGCCGTCTCGGTGGCCACCGAGGCGCTGGACCGGCTGAAGACCACCGCCGAGTCCCACCAGCGGGTCATGGTCGTCGAGGTCATGGGCCGGCACACCGGCTGGATCGCGCTGAACGCGGGCATGGCGGCCGGCGCCCACGCCATCGTCGTCCCGGAACGCCCGTTCCACATCGACAAGCTCACCGATGTCGTCCGCGAGCGCTTCGACCGCCAGAAGAAGTTCGCCATCGTGGTCTGCGCCGAAGGTGCCAAGCCCGAGCCAGGCACCATGCACTGGGAGGAGGGCACCAAGGACATCTACGGCCACGAGCGGTTCACCGGCATCGCCACCCAGCTCTCCCGCGAACTGGAGCACCGCCTCGGCAAGGAGGCCCGCCCGGTGATCCTCGGCCACACCCAGCGCGGCGGCACCCCGACCGCCTACGACCGGGTGCTCGCCACCCGCTTCGGCTGGCACGCCGTCGAGGCCGTCCACAAGGGCGCCTTCGGGCACATCACCGCGCTGCAGGGCACCAACATCAACCTGGTGCCGCTGGCCGAGGCGGTCGCCGAACTGAAGACCGTGCCGCAGGACCGCTACCTGGAGGCCGAGACGGTCATCTGACCGCCCTCCGCCCCTCCCGAGGCCCCCGGACCGCGCCGTCCGGGGGCCTCGGCGCGTCCCGGGGACGGGCCGCCGCATCCGGCGGGCGTCCGCGGGCCCCGGCCGTTAGCGTGTCCGGCATGGAGATCCTCGCGTACGGCGTACAGGCCGACGAGCGGCCGCTGCTGGAGCAGGCCTTCGCCGGCCGGCACGGGCTGCGCTGCCTGGACGTGTTCCTCAACCGCGACACCGCCCCACTCGCCGCCGGCTACCCGGCCGTCAGCAGCAGCGTCAACGCCGTCCTGGACGCCGAGACCCTCGCCGCCCTGGCGGCGGGCGGCACCGAACTGATCGCCCAGCGCTCCACCGGCTTCAACAACATCGACCTCGACGCCGCCGCCGACCTCGGCCTCACCGTCTCCCGGGTCTCCTACTACAGCCCTTACTCGGTTGCCGAACACGCCTGGGCCCTCGCACTCGCCGTCAACCGCCGCCTCACCCGGGCCGCCAACCGCTCCCGCGAGTTCGACTTCCGCCTCGACGGCCTGCTCGGCCGGGACATCCACGGCATGACCGTCGGTGTGATCGGCACCGGCAAGATCGGCGAGTGCTTCGCCCGCATCGCCGCCGGCTTCGGCACCGAACTCCTCGGCTGGGACATCGCCCCCAACCCCGCCTGTCTCGACCTCGGCATGCACTACACCGAACTGCCCGAACTCCTCACCCGCGCCGACCTGGTGAGCCTCCACGTCCCCCTGCTCCCGGCCACCCACCACCTGGTCGACGGCGCCGCCCTCGCCCGGATGAAGGACGACGCCATCCTGATCAACTCCAGCCGCGGCGGCCTCGTCGACAGCGCCGCCCTCGTCGAAACGCTGCGCGCCGGACGCCTCTCCGGCGTCGGCCTCGACGTCTACGAGGAGGAGACCGGCGTCTTCTTCACCGACCGCTCCATCGAGGGCATCACCGACGACACCCTCGCCCGCCTCGTCACCTTCCCCCAGGTCCTGGTCACCAGCCACCAGGCCTACTTCACCCGCACCGCCGTCGGCCAGATCATCGATGCCACCGCCCGCAACATCGACGACTTCGCCGCCGGGCGCACCAACGAGAACACCCTCGTCCCCAGGAAGTAGCCCACAGGGATCCGGAACGCGAGCCCCTCGGTCCGCGGTCGTACGCTCGTACCGGCCGCGGGTGGTGACCCGTGTCACGGGAACCGGTGCTGCCGCTCGGACAAGGCATGACGTGAACCATCCGCACTCCCGGCTCCGGGCCGGGAACCCCGAAGCGTTCCGCGACCTCTTCCGGGACCACGCCTCGTTGGTGTACCGCCACGCCGTGCGCGTGACCGGAAACTGGGCACTCGCCGAGGACGTGGTCTCGCTGACCTTCCTCGAAGCCTGGCGCCTGCGCGGGAAACTCCGCGACGAGGGCGACAGTCCACGCCCCTGGCTCATGGGCATCGCCGTCAACGTGCTGCGCAACACGACGCGCGCCGCCCGCCGCCACAGCGCGGCCATGGCCCGCATGCCCGCGGCCGATCCGGTCCCCGACTTCGCCGACGAACTCGTCGGCCGCATGGCCGACTCCGAGCAACTCGCGGCCGCCCACAAGGCCTTGGGGCGTCTGCGGCGCTCGGAACGCGAGGTCTTCGCCCTCTGCGTCTGGTCCGGGCTCGGCTACGCGGAAGCGGCGGCCACCCTCGGCGTACCCGTCGGCACCGTACGCTCGCGCCTCTCCCGCGCCCGCACCCGACTGCGCAAACTCGCGGCCGAGGAACTGCGCGCCGCGAAGAAGAACACGGAACCGCTCCCGATCCCCGGACAAGTACAGGACAGCCGCAGCACTGCGGCCCGGCCGCACAAGGAGACGCACCGATGATCCGCAACTCGCGGCGGCGCACCGAACCGCTCGACCACGCGGAACTGGCCCGTCTGCTGCCGGCGCCGGCCGATCCCCAACTGGCGGCCAGCCGCCAGGACCTGCTCGAGGAGCACTTGATGAGCGAGATCCACCGGCCCGACCACGCCTCCGCGGCGTCCCCGGTGCGGCGCCCGCTGCGCCGCACCGTCCTCTTCGCGGCGCCTGTCGCCGCGGCCGCGGCCCTGGCCGTGGTCGTCTCCCTGAGCAACTCGGCCGGCACCATTGCCTCCCCGAAGCCGGTCAAGGCCCCCGTCGTACAGATCGAGGAGGGGAGCACCGTCCAGCTCGCCTCGACGGTCCACGCGATCGCCGCCGCCGCGACGGCGCGCACCACACCCCAGCCCGGACCGGGCCAGTACATCTACATCAAGAGCCAGGTCTCCTTCATGTCCACCCGCAACAACGCGGACACCGGGGAGTCCGTCACCTGGGTCCAGCCGCTGCACGACCGCGAGGTGTGGAAGTCCCCCGACGGCACCAAGGGCTGGCTGGACGAGCCGGGTTACCAGGACAAGGGCGGCATCACGCTGGACAACAACGAGCCCCGCAAGCAGCTGTCCTACGCGTGGCTGGCGGCCCAACCCGCCGACCCCGACGCGTTCCTGAAGTCCGTCTACTCGACGGTGAGCGGCAGCCGTGACCACGACCAGCAGGCGTTCAACGAGATCGGCTCCATCATCCGCGAGCAGCTCGTCCCCTCCGGCCTCGCCGCCTCGCTCTACGAGGCCGCCGGCAAGATCCCGGGCGTCGTCGTGGTCGAGCACGCGCAGGACGCCTCCGGCCGCGACGGCATCGCGTTGGCGCGACTCGACCCGCAGACCGGCGAGCGATCGGAGTGGATCTTCGACCGGGACAGCCACCAGTACCTCGGCAGCCGTGGCGTGCAGGTCCGGGAGTTCAACGGCGTCAAGCCCGGCACCGTCGTGGAGCGGACGACCATCCTCACCCGGGCCGTCGTCGACGCGAAGAACCAGCGTCCCGGCGCCGGGCAGGCCACGGCCTGACGGTGCCACACCGGGCGGGGTGGCCTTCCGGGCGCGCCGGCCGACAGGCGAGATCGGCCCGGTCCGGGCTGAACCCGTCCTTCCCCCGGAAGATCGGTTCATTCACACGGCGCACGCCACGCCCTCGTCGGCCCGGCCCTCCAGGCGTCGGGCCGACGGCCGGTCAGGACCCGCTCAGGCCGAGCGCCTCGCGGTACCAGCCGGCGGCCTCCGGGAGCCGGGCCAGCGGGCCGGGGCCGGGCGGGCAGTCGGCGAGCCGCCAGATCCGTTCGCTGCGGTACCAGTGGTCGCGGGCGATCAGGCCGAACTGCCGCTCGGAGACCCGGCCGGGGGCGGCGGCCAGCAGCCGGCGGCACTCCTCCCACGGGACTGCCGGGCCGTCCGGGGCGGGCAGCAGGCCGAGGGCGGCCAGGACGGCGAGCAGGTCGCCGCCACGGACCGGCCCGGGATGCGAGGCGTGGTGGACGCCCGGCGGGGCGGCGTGCTCGTCCAGGGCGAGCGCGGTGATCAGCCGGGCCAGGTCGGCGCGGTCCACCATGGAGAGCCGGGCGCTGCCGCCCTCCCAGCGGACCGGCACCCGGCGGACCAGCTCGGCCAGCGCGGGCACCACCCAGCGGTCGCCGGTGCCGGTCACCAGTCCGGGTCGCAGCACGTACCCGCCGGCCGCGAGCGCGTGGCGCTCGCCGAGCAGCCGGGTGCGGCTGGCCTCGGACACCGGGGCGGGCGGCACCTCGTCCACCTCGACGTCCGTGTGCGGGCCCTCGCCGTAGACCGCCGCCGTGGAGAGGTGGACGATCCGCCGCACCCCGGCGCGGGTGGCGGCCGCCATCAGGGCGGCGGTGCCCCGGTCGTTCACCGCCTCGCACTCCTCGGCGCCGCCGTCGACCCGGGAGGCGAGGTGCACCAGGGCCCCGGCGCCCGTGCAGAGCTCCGTGAGCGCGGCCGGGTCGGCGAGGCCGCCCGGTATCCAGGCAGTGCCGGGAGCGGCGTCCTGGGGCGGTGTGCGGGCCAGTGCCCGCACCGGGACGCCGCGCGCCGTGAGGGCCGCCAGCACGCCGGAGCCGATGAAGCCGGTCGCCCCGGTCAGTGCGACCGCGGGGTGCGCCGCGGATCCGTGTTCCGTCGCCATCTCCGAGCCTCCCTGCCGACCGGCCGGTCAGTCTAGCCAGCGGGCGCCCCCGTGGGGAGGCACCCGTACGGAGGGGGTGGGGGGATGGCCCGAGGTAAGGCCCACCTAGGCTGTAGACCAAGCAAAACGGGCGAACCGGACCCCCACCGGGGACCACGAGGACGGAAAGCGGGACCCGCCGATGGGCGACGGAATGTCAGGCATGCACCACCACGGCGGGATGACCCGACTAGGCCCGTTCACCTTGTCCAACGTCTGGACCTGGTCGCCGGACTGGGTGTTCCTGCTCGGCGGCCTGGTCCTCCTGGGGCTGTACGCGGCGGGCGTGGTGCGGCTGTACCGGCGCGGCGACCGCTGGCCGATCGGCCGGATGGTGGGCTGGGCGATGGGTGTCGCCAGCCTGCTGCTGGTCACCTGCACCGGGCTGAACGACTACGGCATGGTGCTGTTCAGCGCGCACATGATCCAGCACATGGTGCTCTCCATGCTGACGCCGATCCTGCTGCTGCTCGGCGCCCCGATCACGCTGGCGCTGCGGGCGCTGCGCCCTGCCGGCAAGGGCCGTCCGCGCGGGCCGCGCGAGCTGCTGGTGGCGCTGCTGCACAGCCGGTACGTCCGGATCGTCTCGCACCCGGCGTTCACCATCCCGATGTTCATCGCGAGCCTGTACGGGGTCTACTTCACCCCGTTGTTCGACTTCCTGATGCAGTACCGCCTCGGGCACATCTTCATGATGGTGCACTTCCTGCTCACCGGTCTGGCCTTCTTCTGGCCGATCATGGGCGTGGACCCGGGCCCGCACCGCCCCGGCCATGTGATGCGGATCATCGAGCTGTTCATGGGGATGCCGTTCCACGCCTTCTTCGGCGTGGCGGTGATGATGGCCGCCCACCCGCTGGTCACCACCTTCACCGTGGAGAGCGCGCCACCGGGGACGAACCTGCTGGAGGACCAGAAGCTGGCCGGCGGCATCACCTGGGCGTTCGGCGAGATCCCGACCGCGATCGTGCTGATCGCGCTGGTCTACCAGTGGATGGGCTCCGAGCAGCGGCAGGCCCGCCGCCGCGACCGCTCCGAGGAGCGCACCGGCGACGCCGAGCTGGAGGCGTACAACGCCTACCTGGCCTCCTTGCACAAGCGTGACCGGCGCCCGGGCACGGCCCCGGCCGCCCCGGTCACCGGCGCCGCCCCGGCGGCCGACGTCGGCTGAGCCCGCCGCCCGCCGCGGAACCCCTGTTCCCGGGAACCCCCGTTCCGCCTCCGGAACGGGGGTTCCGCCGTTTCCGGCCGCGCACGGAGCAGGGGCCCGCGGGAGGCCGGAACGGCCGCGGGACAGGGGTTCCACCGGGCCCCGGAACGGTCGTTCCGCCGCGGGCGTTCGAACGGATATGCACGTCCTGCTGTTCGTCGCCGTCCTGCTCTGCGGGTCCGTCCTGCTCTGGCCGCTCGGCTTCCTCGGCGTGGCGCTGTACCAGCGCCGTCGGCCCGCGCCGGCCGGCTCCGACTACCTGGTGGTCCTGGGCGCCGCGCTGGACGGCTGCGAGCCCGCTCCCCCGCTGGCGGCCCGGCTGGACGCCGCGCTGGAACGTTTCGCCGCCGAGGAGGCCGCAGGGTACGCCCCACTGCTCCTGGTGACCGGCGGGAAGGGCCCGCACGAGGAGTGCACCGAGGCCGCCGCGATGGCCCGCTACCTGACCGCCCGGGGCGTCCAGGCCGAGCGGATCCGACGCGAGGAGCGGGCCGTGAACACCGCCGAGAACCTGCGGTTCAGCGCCGCCCTGATGGCCGCCGAGTGCCCCGGCTACCGCTGCACGGTGGTCACCAACGGCTTCCACACCGTCCGCTCCGCGCTGGCCGCTCACCGGGCGGGCGCCACCGCCGCCGTGCTCGGCGCGGACGGCCCGCTGGCCCACGGCCCGTACCTCCTGCTGCGCGAGGCCGTCGGCACCGCCCTCGCCCTGCTCGGCCGGGCCTGAACCGCAGTCCGGGCGTGAACGCCGAACCGGTGGTCCGGCGATCCGGCGAACCGGCGAACCGGCGAACCGGGCGTGAACGCCGAGAGGCCCCGGGTCCGATGCGGACCCGGGGCCTCTCGTCAGCTCAGCTCGGCCAGGTTCAGCCGAGGTTGGCGAGCGCCTCGTTGAAGGTCTTGGACGGGCGCATCACGGCCGCGGCCTTGGCCGCGTCCGGCTGGTAGTAGCCGCCGAGGTCGACCGGCGAGCCCTGGACGGCGATCAGCTCGTCCACGATGGCCGACTCCTGCTCGGTCAGCGTCGCGGCCAGGCCGGCGAAGGCCTCGGCCAGCTCGGCGTCGGCGGTCTGCCCGGCCAGCTCCTGGGCCCAGTACATGGCCAGGTAGAAGTGGCTGCCGCGGTTGTCGATGCCACCGAGGCGGCGGCTCGGCGACTTGTCCTCGTTGAGGAAGGTGCCGGTGGCGCGGTCCAGGGTGTCGGCCAGCACCTGGGCGCGGGCGTTGTCGGTGGTGGTGGCCAGGTGCTCGAAGCTGGCGGCCAGCGCGAAGAACTCGCCCAGGCTGTCCCAGCGCAGGTAGTTCTCCTTCACCAGCTGCTGGACGTGCTTCGGGGCGGAGCCGCCGGCGCCGGTCTCGAAGAGGCCGCCGCCCGCCATCAGCGGGACGACCGACAGCATCTTGGCGCTGGTGCCCAGCTCCAGGATCGGGAACAGGTCGGTCAGGTAGTCGCGCAGCACGTTGCCGGTCACCGAGATGGTGTCCTCGCCGCGGCGGATGCGCTCCAGCGAGAACGTGGTGGCCTCGACCGGGGACTTGATCTCGATCTGCAGACCGGTGGTGTCGTGCTCCGGCAGGTACTGCTTGACCTTCTCGATCAGCACCGCGTCGTGGGCGCGGTTCTCGTCCAGCCAGAACACCGCCGGGACGCCGGTGGCGCGGGCGCGGGTGACGGCCAGCTTGACCCAGTCCTGGATCGGCAGGTCCTTGGTCTGGCAGGCGCGGAAGATGTCGCCCGGCTGGACGGACTGCTCCAGCACCACGTTGCCCTCGGCGTCGACCAGGCGGACGGTGCCCGCGGCGGCGATCTCGAAGGTCTTGTCGTGCGAGCCGTACTCCTCGGCCTTCTGGGCCATCAGGCCGACGTTCGGCACCGAGCCGATGGTCGCCGGGTCCAGGGCGCCGTGGGCGCGGCAGTCGTCGAGGACGGCCTGGTACACGCCGGAGTAGCTGCTGTCCGGCAGCACGGCGAGGGTGTCGGCCTCCTTGCCGTCCGGGCCCCACATGTGGCCGGAGGTGCGGATCATGGCCGGCATCGAGGCGTCGACGATGACGTCGCTCGGCACGTGCAGGTTGGTGATGCCCTTGTCGGAGTCGACCATGGCCAGGGCCGGGCCCTCGGCCAGCTCGGCCTCGAAGGAGGCCTTGATCTCGGCGCCCAGGTGCGGCACGTTGTCGAGGCCGGCCAGGATGCCGCCGAGGCCGTTGTTCGGGTTCAGACCGGCGGCGACCAGCACCTCGCCGTACTTGGCGAAGGTCTTCGGGAAGAAGGCGCGGACCACGTGGCCGAAGATGATCGGGTCGGAGACCTTCATCATGGTGGCCTTGAGGTGCACCGAGAACAGCACGCCCTCGGCCTTGGCGCGGGCGACCTGCGCGGCCAGGAACTCGTTCAGGGCGGCGGCCCGCATCACCGAGGCGTCGACGACCTCGCCGGCCAGCACCGGCACCTTCTCGCGCAGCACGGTGGTGGCGCCGTCCTCGCCGAGCAGCTCGATGCGCAGCACACCGTCGGCGGCGATCACGGCGGACTTCTCGGTGGACCGGAAGTCGTTCTCACCCATGGTGGCGACGTTGGTCTTCGAGTCGGCCGTCCAGGCACCCATGCGGTGCGGGTGGGTCTTGGCGTAGTTCTTGACCGACTGCGGGGCGCGGCGGTCCGAGTTGCCCTCGCGCAGGACCGGGTTGACAGCGCTGCCCTTGACCTTGTCGTAGCGGGCGCGGACGTCCTTGTCCTCGTCGGTCTGCGGGTCGTCCGGGTAGTCCGGCAGGGCGTAGCCCTGGGCCTGCAGCTCGGCGACGGCGGCCTTGAGCTGCGGCACCGAGGCCGAGATGTTCGGCAGCTTGATGATGTTGGCGCTCGGGGCCTTGGCCAGCTCACCCAGCTCGGCCAGCGCGTCGCCGATCCGCTGCGCCTCGGTCAGACGCTCCGGGAAGCTCGCGATGATCCGCCCGGCCAGGGAGATGTCGCGGGTCTCCACGCGCACACCCGCGGTCGAGGCGTAGGCCTGGACAACCGGCAGGAACGAGTAGGTCGCCAGGGCCGGAGCCTCGTCGGTGTGCGTATAGATGATGGTCGAGTCAGTCATCGGTACTCCGCTTCACGTCTCCAACGTCTTGACGTCAAGATATCTCGTCACGGGCCTCCGGCTCCACCTCCCCCCGTTTCCGGTCGCGTTCCGCTTCCGCACGGGTCCGGTCGGCGGGCGCCGCGGCGCCCGCGGCGGGGCGCTCCGGGGGCCATGAGCGGGGGCTCGACGCAGGGCTCGACGCAGGGTGCGGCGAAGGACGCGCCGGGGGCCGAACTCCACGGTGGTCCGGGTCGGCACGCACGGCAAGCGGAGCGCTCGACCGGTGGTTTGGTCCACTCGGGTGAGTCGGACGTCAGGAGTGCGTCAACGCACGACCCCATTCGGTCAACGGCGCGTCAGGACCGGCGCTCCCCGGGCCGGGCCGCCCTAGCGTCGAGGCAGTAGTTACGGCAGGCACCACCACCCCACTCGGGAGCATCCGCATGGCCCGCGTCGTCTGGCACGTTCCGGTCACCGCCTCCGGCACCGGAAGCACCACCGCACTCCGCCTGTTCCGCCTGCGCGACGGCCGCCGCTGCGCGGTCGGATTCTCCAGCCCCGAGGCCCTGGTCGCCCTCCTCGGGCCCGACCAGGCCCACGCCGAACTCGGCGAGCCCGCCCTCCGTGACCTCACCGCCCCGCTCGGGATCGACACCCTGGTGCTGGACCCGCGGCTGGTCGCCCCCTCCGTCACCGCCCCGCCCGTCACCGCCCCGCCCGCCGCCCCGCTCACCCCGCCCCCGCTCACCCCGCTCACCCCGGCCGCCCCGGCCCCGGCCGCCCGGCTCCAGCGCCGGTGACCGCCCCGCTCCAGCTCGTCCCGGACGGTCCGGCTCCGGCGGGACGGGCCCAGCCGGCCCGCTCCCTGCACGCGATCGTCCGGATCAGCCACGGCCCCGTCCCGCTTGACTTCGACCGCCTCGCGGCGGAGTTCCCGGCCGTCCAGAGCGGCCTGGCCCTGGTCGGCGAGGCCGACCTCGAACTGCGCCTCGCCTGTACCGGCCCCGAGGAGTTACGGACGATCGCCGCCGCCCTGCACCGCGCGGGCGCCGCCAGGGTGCACATCGACCTCGTCCTGCGCGCCCTCACCCCGGCCCCGGTCACCCTGCGCCCGGTGCCGTGAGCGGCGCCGGTCCGGGCCGCTGACCCGGTGCCCCGCTCCCGGGAGGGGAGCGGGGCACCGGACGGGGCCGGGGGGGGGGCGCCCCCCCCCGGGGCGGCAGCCATACCCGCGGCGCGGGTGATGACGCGCCCCCGGGTGAAAC